>WRLV01000001.1 GCA_009777445.1 Oscillospiraceae bacterium
TAGACATAGACATAATAGACATATCAGAATTAAACGACAACGAAGAAGAGCAGTGAGTTTAAAATAGAGCGGCGGTTTTTCGCCGCCGTTCTGTTTTGTTTTAGAAAGACATTCCAGCAAAAACATCACCCCTACCTCCCTCGAAATCACAAAGAAAACTGCAAAAATTGTTATTAAATTTTAAGGAGTTGCTCTTATGAGAAACAAATTTTTTTCTTTAATTTTAGTGATGACGGTTTTTCTATCGGGGTGTTATGAAAACAACCATTCGTTAAACAATGATTCTACAGAACAGGAAAATCTTAATGAAGTTTCAGTAGATGAAGAGAAAGAAGAAATTAATGATAGCGAACCAACAGAAAACGAAATAAGGCTTAACTCAACGCATTTATCTCTTGTTTCGCCGGAAGAGACATCGGCTGTAGTTGAGGAGCTGCTAAGTGTCGTTCGCGATATTAACGCCATGTTCTCTGTTTATGACAACAACAAGGGAAAAGCGGAAATAGGCTTTTTCAGCTTATATTTCTTGATTTTTTATAATCCCTATTACAACAGCGCACATGAAAAAGTAGTCATCGATGAGGAAATACGACAAAAATACACTTACGATATTTTAATTGGGGTTGAACGTTTTTACGACTGTTATAATTATTTCATCTCACAAAACGCGCTGAATATTTATCCGAATTTTGAGACTTTACTCATTGAAGACGGAACAATAGTTGCACATAGTTCTTTTGGGGTATCGCACAGTACCCCCAATATGGTCTTGTTGAGTCAATCGGTAGAAAACGAGAAAGCAGACCTTCATTTTAAAATCATTTATAAGGATTATGATAATTTGATTTATGATAATGACGAGTTTCCTAAAAAGATAATCGGACGAGTTGAAAACGGAGAATATATATTGTATTCAAATGATTTTAATTCGTTATCGACACAAAAATATACTTTTGTTTTTGAAGATGACAGATGGAAATTGTATTCTATTGAAGCGAACAATGCCGCCACACTGCCTGATTTATCGCTAAGAGAAGCCGGTGGTCTTCCGTGGTTTTTGACTTATACTTACGTCCCTTTTCCCGTAACCTACTATCCATCTGCAAAATTAACTGAAAAGATTGAGCCAAGCGAGTATAACGATTGGCAAGAAAACACCGGATTCGCTCAACAAATGTATACAAATAGCAATCCTGAATTAATAATAACAAGATTAACAGATAGTCTAACTTTTTACTCTTTTTTACTTGAATTTGGGGATAGATTTACAAATGAGGAAATAATAGATGCTTTCAAAAATCGCACCGACCATATGGATTTTAACTTAGACTTTCCATACGAAATAACCGATGAACAAATGGAAGCTGTTCTTTCGATGGACGAGGAAAGAATATTAGCGGCTTTTATCAGCGATTTTTCGATACAAAAAGGTGTGCATTACTACACGCCCGAATGGTTGTATTATCACACTGCTGAGGATTACAAAAACGCCGAATTCACTCCGGAGGAAGTTTTGCGAGCTTTAAACAAGTGTAGAGAAATGGTGGGGGTGAGCCTACGCCATACGTTTATTGATGTGGTCGAGTATAACTTATATCAATTTGCGCAGATGATAGGCTCAGATTTGACAATCACAGATATATGCGGCTATGAGCGGGATATGTCTATGCCGTTGCCACTCGGAAAAACAACAGAAGAAACATATCGCGGACAATTATATTTCAAAGGCGGTCCACATGAGCAAATAGAAAAAAACATTGAGGAATTATCGCCCTTTGATTTGAGTATCTTAAAGAACGGGAATAAATATACCTTTGCGTGGGTTTATCACAACAAACCCTCTGCTTACGCGCAAGCAGGAATCATGCCAGAAGAGTTGATTGAAATGTTGCCGCGATATGAAGCTTTGGGGATTTTAACAGATGAAGCGTGGGCGGCGTTGGAAAGTAAGATTTTTGAGTATGCGGCTGATGGCAGTTGACAGTGTAAGCACACAAAACAAAGTGCAACGAACCATTAACGAAGAACGAAAATTAATTTAACCCTCAAAGAGCGAGGGCGTGGGGCGCGACTATTTCAACGAGAACGTTGCCCCACCCCCACTTCTTTTTCACGAACAGTAACCGAAAACTCAAATCGATAAGAAAGGCACGGGGGCAACTAATGAAAAATAGAGCTGTTTTATGCTTTGTGTTTTGTGTTTTTTTTACATCTTGTTTTACAAATAATCCTAATAGCCGCGCAACTCAAACACAATTTGAACATAATCATATTTTTAATGAGGAATTTGAATATAATCATACTTTTAATCAGGAAGAGGTTTTTTTTAGCCCTTTTGGCTATCGCGATTATGTTCCGGGTAGCTTGACAATGTATTTTGGTGCATTTGAACTGCCTTTTGATTATATTTCGATAAAATTAATTGACTTAGTTGGTTATGACAAATACAATGAATGGAGTGAAAATCTAACACAGCTTTCGCGTTCTGACAAGCTGTATATTGAGTTTTACGAACGCACATCTTTGCATGAAACGGTGAATTTATATTCATTTGTACATCATTTTAATATTCCAAAAGAAGAATTCATTAAAGTTCTTGATAGGGTTAATGCCGATGAAACAGAATTTTATAACTATTTTTATTATACAAAATATTTCCATATGGAAGGCGACTTATCTTTAAATAAAAAATATGAGTTGTCAGATAAAAAAATCTATAACTTTGATAAAAAAATTGTAGAATACATTTATAATATGAATGAGAATCTTATTTTGGGAGAATTTACAAGAGTAGATGTATTCGTTAAGGAGGAGAACTTTTATTCCCCGATTTGGTTTTATTACGCAAACGCAGATGAGTATATAGAAAAAACTATTCCTATAACGGCGATAGTGAAGGCATATACATATTTTCAGGAACTCCATTATTTTGACCCTTGGGGATTTAATTTTATGGAATACAAAATCCATGAATATTCAAATGCAACAAACAAAGTGCTTGATTATACAGATTTATTTGGCTATGACCCCGATTTTTCCATGCCGCTGCCATACAAAGGATATCCTTTTGAATATGCTGACTCTCATTATGCTTTTTATGGTCTTAATAATATCGCTCAAACGCAGAATTTTTATGTAATCAAAGACGAACATATGTATTTACCATTTTGGTTTTATTACAACAAACCCGAAGCCTACCGCGAAGCAGGAATCACGCCGGAAGAGTTGCTTGAAATGTTGCCGAAATATCGGGCGTTAGGTATTTTGCGCGATGAAGCTATGACGGCGTTGGAGAATAAGGTTTTTGTTTATGCAACAGATGTTGAAAGTGGAGAGTGAGAGTTTAAAATAAAACGCCTATCTCCCCAACCCCACCCTCACCCATTCTCGCAAGACATTCCAAAAAAACAACCCAATCCCGCCGACTGTAACAAACAAACTCGCACCCCGTAATTTTTATTGGCTTTAGTTTTAACATCTTGACAGCCTTAAATGTATATGGTATAATTAATTGCAATTAAAAAAAGGGGAAAGTCTAAAATGATTATAGTATGTAAACCCTCGGCTCCCGAGGAAAAAATTGATGCCTTGACTGCAGAGCTTAACAAGCAAGGCTACGAAACCCATGTCAGCAAAGGCAAAATGTCAACCATAATAGGGTTAATCGGCGATGTTTTAAAGGTGAACAAAGAAAGCCTTGAAGCTATGGATATTGTCGAGATGGTTCAGCGGGTGAGCGAGCCTTATAAGTTGGCGAGCAACAAATTCCGCAATGTGCCGACGGTGATTGACGTTTGCGGAAATAAAATCGGCGGCGAAAATTTTGCAGTGATTGCAGGGCCTTGCTCGGTTGAGAGCGAGGAACAGGTGGTTGATTGCGCGAAGGCAATCAAAAAAGCCGGCGGCACGTTCTTTCGCGGTGGGGCTTTTAAGCCGCGTTCATCGCCTTATGTGTTTAGAGGGCTGAAAGAAAAAGGGATTGAGCTTTTGCTTCTTGCGAAAAAAGAAACCGGGCTTCCCATTGTGTCTGAGATTATGAGCGTTGAACATCTTGACTATTTTAACGATATTGATATAATTCAGGTTGGCGCGCGCAATATGCAAAACTTTGAGCTTTTATCAGAGTTAGGGCAACATACCAAGCAGCCTATACTTTTAAAGCGCGGTCTTGCCAACACGATTGAAGAATGGCTGATGAGCGCGGAATACATCATGTCGGGCGGCAACCCAAACGTCATTCTCTGTGAACGCGGAATAAGAACCTTCGAGACAGCAACAAGAAACACGTTGGATATTTCCGCTGTCCCGGTATTAGCGGCGGCGACACATCTTCCGATTGTGGTTGACCCGAGCCATGCCACAGGAAAGGCTTCGCTCATTCGCCCACTTGCCAAAGCAAGCATAGCCGCAGGCTGTGACGGGCTTATGTTAGAGGTTCACCCCGCACCCGAAAAGGCGTTGTGTGACGGCGCGCAGTCGATTACACCCACCCACTTTGCAGAGATTATGAAAGATGTTAAAACGCTCTGTGATATAGAAAATAAAAAATTATGAGAGAAGTTAAGATTCTTGTGGTTGGAATGGGTCTCATCGGCGGTTCAGTTTGCAAGGGACTTAAAAAGTATACAGACTATAAGGTTGGTGGCTATGACTCAAATGGAAGTATTGTCAAGAGCGCGTTTGAAACAGGGGTAATCGACATTCCCGTAAAAAACAAAAAAGAATTTCATGATTATAACGTTGTAATTATAGCCATAAATCCTTTGCATATGAGTGATTTTCTTGAAAGTTGTGTTGAAAATTTTTCACAAAACGCCATAATCGCCGATGTGTGCGGAGTTAAAGGTGAACTGCCGGCGCGTTTAACCGCTTTGTGCGCCGAACACGGGCTTCGCTATGTTTCTACCCACCCCATGGCGGGAAGAGAACGCCCGGGCTTTGAAAACTCGTTTGCCGATTTGTTTTTAAACGCCAACTTTATTGTTACGCCGATTGCTGGCTCTGACTTAAACGCAATTGAAACAATTGAAGGCATAGCGCGCGAAATCGGGTTTAACAATTTTAGCCGCGTTTCTCCTGAAGAACATGATTCGATTATCGCCTACACCTCACAGTTAGCTCACGTGATTTCAAGCGCGTACGTAAAAAGCCCGACAATAGCGCGCGACAAGGGCTTTACAGGCGGCAGCTTTCAAGACATGAGCCGCATTGCCACCATGAACGAGGATATGTGGACTGCATTGTTTTTACTTAACAGAGAAAAATTAGTTGAAGAAACCGACATATTAATCGAAAACCTGCTCAAATATAAAATTGCCATTGCGCAAGGCGATGAGGAAGAGCTAAAGCGACTTATACGCGAGTCGCGGCTTTTGAAAGAGAAAAATTTGAGCGACAATCGGTTTTTGACAAGATTTGACGGATAGTATTTTATTTACAGGAGGCAACCCATGTTACAAGCCGCATATGTTTTTCCACACCCACCTATTATAATCCCGGAGGTCGGCAAAGGTAGGGAGTCAGAAATTCAAAGCACTATCAATGCTTTTCACGAGTGTGCAGAAAAAATCGCACAACTTCAACCTGAAACAATCGTACTAATAACACCGCATAACGTAAACTTTGCGGACTATTTTCACATTTCGCCGGGTGAGTCTGCCACGGGCGATTTAGGCAGATTTGATGCGGCTAACGTTAGCATCACCGCAAATTACGACACTCAACTTGTCGCAGAAATAGTGGGTAGCTGTGCTAAGTCGGAAATCCCGGCAGGGACACTCGGCGAGAGGGTTTCAGACCTCGACCACGGGACAATCGTCCCACTTTATTTCGTGAATAAGCATTACAAAAACTACAACTTAGTGAGAATAGGGCTTTCGGGGCTTTCTAACGCTGAACATTACAAATTCGGAGAGGTTATACGGCAGTCGTCAGAGCGGCTCAACCGCAAAACCGTGCTGATTGCAAGCGGAGATTTGTCGCACATTTTGCCTGAACCGGCAGGGGTTAAGTTGGACACGGAAATCACAGGAGCGTTGGCAAACGGCGACTTTGAGCGACTCTTGCGAATTCCACCCGAACTCAGCGAAAGAGGGGCAGAATGTGGTCTGCGTTCCTGCATAATAATGGCAGGTGCTTTGAGCGGACTTCCCGTGAAAGCGAAACTGCTGTCATATGAAGGGACTTTCGGGGTTGGCTACGCTGTCGCTGAATTAATTTGTGCAGAAAGGGGATGCTAAAGTTTGAAAATAAATCCTCGTAAATATGGGAAAGCATACTTTCAAAGCGCATTTGTGCAGAAGGGGGATGTCTAAAAAGATGAATGAGTATGTAAAATTAGCGAAATATTCTATTGAACATTTTGTCAAAACAGGTGACATTGCAGATTTACCCACCGACACATCTGCTGAACTTCTTGACAAAAAAGCAGGCGTTTTTGTCTGCATAAAAATTCACGGGCAATTGCGAGGTTGCATCGGGACAATCTCGCCGGTTACAGAAAATATTGCGCATGAAATTTTGCGAAATGCAGTTTCTGCCGCATCGCAAGACCCACGTTTCCCACCCGTGAAAGCCCACGAATTAGACAAACTTGTCTATACCGTGGACGTGCTTGCAACTGCCGAAAAAATCGCCGATAAATCGCAACTTGATGTCAAGCGGTACGGTGTAATCGTCACAAGCGGCTATAAAAGGGGATTGCTACTGCCCAATCTTGACGGCGTTGATACTATTGAAGAACAGGTTGAAATAGCATGTCAAAAGGCAGGGATTCGCAACGGCGAAACCCTGCAGTTAGAGCGGTTCGAGGTCGTGCGGCATGAGTAAATGTAGAGTTTGCCCGCACGGCTGTGAGCTTGATTTGTCGCCGCAAGGCTTTTGCCGTGGGCGTAATAATTACGGCAAAGTGACGGCACTCGCCCTTGACCCGATTGAGAAAAAGCCGCTCAGACATTTTCACCCGGGGAGCATGATTTTATCAGTCGGCAGTTATGGTTGTAATATGCGGTGCGGATTTTGCCAAAACCATCATATTTCCATGAATTCTAATGCGGCAAGCAGTTATATCTCACCCGAAACTCTTGCCGATAAAGCCGCTGAACTCGTCGCACAGGGCAACATCGGTGTCGCCTACACCTATAACGAACCGTTAGTCGGTTTCGAGTATGTTTTCGATTGCGCAAAGATAGTCCACAACAAAAATTTGAAGAATGTCGTTGTCACAAACGGCTTAATTTGTCGTGAGCCTTTAGAGGAAATTTTGCCGTATATTGATGCGTTCAACATTGATTTGAAGGGGTTCACAAATAAATATTATAAGCGGCTGAAAGGCGATTTGCAGACCGTGAAAAACACAATCGAAATTGCAAGCCGTAACAGTCACGTTGAAGTAACCACGCTTGTTGTTCCGAACGAGAACGATTCTGTTGAAGAAATAACGGCGATTGCAAAGTGGCTCTCTTGCGTGTCGCCTGACATTCCGTGGCATATTTCAAGGTATTTCCCCAATTATGAATACGCAACACCTGCATCAAGCATAGAGCAAATTCGCGAATTTGCACAAATCGGGCGGCGATATTTAAAACACGTGTACATGGGAAATTGTTAAGTTTTCACTTTATAAAACGATTTTTTTCCTTTTTTGACAATCAGCTCTTTTTTTACCTCTACGCTGTGTTTGACATCGGTGATTTTTATGTCGTCTATTGTGACACCGCCTTGCTCGATAGCCGTTCTTGCTTCTCTGCCGGATTTACACTGCCCTGTTTTAACTAAGATATCAATTACGCCGATTTTGCCGTCAACTAAATCATCGGCCGACAGAACGAGAGTTGGCATATTCGCATCTGACATTCCACCCATGAAAATGCTTCTTGCAGCTTGTTTTGCTTTTTCTGCTTCTTGTTCGCCGTGGACTGTCTTGGTTACCTCGAAAGCAAGCCGCTCTTTTACATCGTTGAGTGCCGCTCCCGATGCGGTTTTTTCTAACTCTTCAATCTCCTCAATCGGGACAAAGGTGAGCATTTTTAAACGCTTTATTACCTCGCTGTCGTCTGTATTCCTGAAACTTTGATAAAAGTCATAGGGCGATGTTTTGTCGGGGTCAATCCAAAGCGCGCCTTGTTGGGTTTTGCCCATTTTTTTTCCGCCTTTTGCGGCGAGAAGGGTGAAGGTCATGGCAAAGGCTTCTCCTTTATCACAACGGCGGATTAAATCCGCGCCCGACAGAATGTTAGACCACTGGTCATCGCCGCCAAGCTGAAGTTTTACGCCTTCGGTTCGATAAAGGTGCAGAAAATCATAGCTTTGCAAAAGCATATAGTTAAACTCAAAGAAGCTCAACCCTTTCTCGTATCTCGACTTGAAGCACTCGGCAGACAGCATTTTGTTAACCGAGAAGTGAACTCCTATTTCGCGCATAAAATCAAGATAATTAAGCGGTCGCAACCAGTCGCCGTTTCTCACAATTCGCGCTTTTTCATCAGAAAAGTCTAAATATTTTTCCATTTGAACGCGAAAACGCTCGGCATTATATTCAATCTGTTCGGGGGTGAGCATTTGGCGCATGTCTGTGCGCCCTGACGGGTCGCCGATTAGGGTAGTTCCCGTGCCGAGAAGGGCATAAGGAATATGCCCCGCGTTTTGCATATGTTTCATCACAACGAACTGCAAAAAATGCCCGATATGAAGCGAGTCGGCAGTGGCATCAAACCCGATGTAAAACCTTATTTTTTCTTTATTGAGTAATGTCTCAATCTCTTTCTCGTGACTCATCTGGGCGATAAGCCCGCGGCGTTTAAGCTCTTCAAAAAGCGTCATAAAATTTATTTACCTTTCTTCTCCTTAAAAAAGCCTCCGTGGACTTAAACCCCGGTGGCTTTTTTACGATAGGGTGGGTGGGTCTGCCCGGCGAGGTCCTCGCCTGCCCACCGGGGTACCCGGCTGCGCCAACAGGGACTTGAACCCCGGACCGACCGGTTATGAGCCGGTAGCTCTAACCAACTGAGCTATTGGCGCGCATTGCCTATGTAATAATAACATAAAAATCATTGGCTGTCAAGAGTTTTTTCAACTTTTTTCATTTTTTGAAAGTTTTAGCAACGGCAATAGTAAAACCACAGTGAAAGTTGACGAGTTAAATCGCCAACTTTCGCCATGATGTTAAAACGATTACCCATCAACCGTCAACACAGTTCTCGTATTTGTTTCAATCACGGTTGCATTTTCGAGGGCTTTATTCTCAAGCACTTCAACTTTTTCGCTCTCGCGCTTGAACGGTGTGATGTTGGTTTTTACTAATGTATTGTCAAGTACGGTGGCTATATTTTCGGCTACAATAAATTTAACGTTTTCTTTTACAACTTCTTCGAGTTCCTCTATTTCGGGTTCGTTTTCTTTGGGTATGATTACGGTTTTAATCTTTGCTTTATATGCCGCCATTGATTTTTCTTTAAGGCCACCTATCGGCAAAACCTTGCCGTGAAGGGTAACCTCCCCTGTCATGGCGACATCGCGCCGCGTGGCGATTCCGGCTAACGCTGAAATTAATGCTGTAACCATAGCAATTCCTGCGGAAGGCCCGTTTTTCGGGACAGCTCCCTCGGGGGCATGGATATGTATATCCTTGCTTTTATAAAAATCGGGGTCAATGCCATATTTTGCGGCAAGTGTGCGAACAAGGCTGGTTGCGATTTTAGTTGACTCTACCATGACATCGCCTAATGAGCCTGTTACCTCGACTTCCCCCTTGCCCTCCATGAGTGCGACTTCAAGCGGCATTACAACACCGCCAACTGCCGTCCAGGCTAAGCCGTTGACAATTCCCACTTCATCCTGTTCGCTTATATACTCGGGATTGTATTTTTTCACGCCGAGATATTCCTTCAAATTTGAAGCGGTAACCGACACCTTTTTTTCACCGCTGACTAACTGTTTCGCCGCCTTGCGACAAATTTTGCCGATTCTTTGTTCAAGTTTACGTACACCCGCCTCGCGTGTATAATAGTCAATCACCGAATAAAGCGCGCCATCATTGATTTTCAGTTGTGAAGCTTTCTCGCCGTGTTTTTTGAGCTGTTTGGGAATTAAATGCTTTCGCGCAATATTAAACTTTTCTTCACGGGTATAACTGCCGAGTTCAATCACCTCCATGCGGTCAAGAAGCGCGGGAGGTATAGTATCGGTTGTGTTGGCTGTCGTGATAAACATTACACGGCTCAAGTCAAGGGGTATTTCAAGAAAATGGTCAACAAATGCGTTGTTTTGTTCTGAATCAAGCACTTCAAGCATAGCAGAACTCGGGTCGCCTTTGTGGTCGTTGCTCATTTTGTCAATTTCATCTAACAAGATTACGGGGTTCATGGATTTAGCTTGCTTAACCGCAACAGCAATTCTCCCCGGCATAGCCCCTATATATGTCTTGCGGTGACCGCGTATATCCGCTTCATCACGCACGCCGCCTAAAGAAATACGGGTATAGCCCTTCCCTAAAGCTTTTGCGACAGATTTACCGATAGAGGTTTTTCCCACCCCCGGGGGGCCGACAAGACAGATGATTTGCCCCTTGATGTCGGGCTTTAAAGCCCTTACGGCAATCAATTCTAAAATCCGTTCCTTCACTTTTTTAAGCCCGTAGTGGTCTTTATGAAGCTGACGTTCAGCTTTTGTGAGGTCGGTTTTATCTTTAGTATAGACATTCCACGGCATATCTAAAACCGTGTCAAGATAACCGTGAATAACCCCCGTTTCCGCCGAATGGGGGGACAATTTTAAGAGCCGCTCTGCCTCTTTAATCAGCTTTTCTTCAATGTCTTCGGCAAACCCGATTGACTCTATTTCTTCTATGTAATACATTACCTCTTCGTGAGGTTCATCGCTACCCAAAAGCTGTTTTGAAATCGCCCTCATCTGCTCTCTCATGTAATATTCGCGATTATTTTTTTCAATCGTTTCGCGAACCTCTCCGTGAATCTCTAATTCAAGTTGAAGAATGTCAATCTCGTTGTCAAGAATAGCAATGAGAGTCTCGATTTTTTTCTTTTTAGAACTAATTTCGAGTAATTTCTGCTTATCGGACACCTTTAAATATATATTAAAGACAATTAAGTCGAACATCTTGTCAAGACTTTTCTCAGCAATAATATTTTCGTAAAGTTCTGGCGGCATTTTTGGGGTATATTGGCTGTAATTTCTAAACGACTTAATCAACATTCTCGAGAGGGCGGTCTCCTCGCTTTGATTGATGACGGTTTTAGATAAGGGGATTGGAAGAACAGCACATTCTAAATAAGGCTCTGTCATTTCATACGACAACAGTTTTGCCTTTGAAAGGCCTTCCACCAAAACGCGGGTTGTATTGTCGGGCGTTTTTAAAATTTGCCTAACCTCCGCTATTACACCTATTTGGTAAATTTCTTCAAGTAACGGTTCGGGACTGCCTAAATCTTTTTGCGCCGACAGGAAAATCTTTCTGTTCCCGTTTGCCGCCGCTCTGAGCGCGGAAATGGATTTATCTCTCCCAACATCAAAGTGCAAAATCATATTAGGGAAAATAACCAAACCACGCATTGGCAACGCCGGCATTATTTCAACATTTTTAGGATAATTCATTATAACAAGAGTTCCTTTCATAAACGATTTATCTTATTATACAACATAATATGATAAATTTCAAGCGAATTCTCTAAATTCTAAAAATTACTAAGGTAGATTTTTGTGCAAAATGACGACCATTAATTAACTGCTTAGGGAATATTCTATGTATTTCCCATTCTCTTGAGCATTTCAGCAATCGCATCATCAGACATTTTATCAGACGAGCCGGTAGCGGCAGGTGGCGCAGGTGGTTCAGGTGGCGCAACGGGTTCAGCCGTTTGTGCCGCCGCAATCATAGCCGCTATAGCATCATCGGACATTTTATCAGATGACGGCGCAGGTGGCGCAGGTGGCGCAACGGGTTCAGTCGTTTGTGCCGCCGCAATCATGGCCGCTATATCATCATCAGACATTTTTGCACTACTATCAGCAGGGGTTTCCTTGTTTGCTGATTTAGCAAATATTTCATCTATCATTTCATCGGCAGGGTGCGCCGCAACTCCGGCGTATACAGGAGGTATGGCGGCATGTTGAGTTATCGGCGGAACTTCGGAAATTGTTTCTTCCGGTTCCGGCGTTTGAGCCGCCGCGAGCATAGCCGCAATCGCATCTTCAGACATTTTATCCGATGACGGCGCAGGTGGCGCAACGGGCTCCGGCGTTTGAGCCGCCGCAAGCATAGCCGCAATCGCGTCTTCAGACATTTTATCCGACGAGCTGTCGGTAGCAGCCGGCGCAACAGGCTCCGGCGTTTGAGCCGCCGCGAGCATAGCCGCAATCGCATCTTCAGACATCTTATCGCTACTCTCAATCGGCGAGATGTCGGTGGCAGATTTTTCTTCCGGCTCTGATGTATCTTCACCTATTACGTTAGCACGAAATTCTTCAGAAGACATAGGCTCACCGCTAACATTTTCGGCAACCTGCTCAAAATCAAAATTGCGTTGATTGATTATGCTGTCTAAATGCTCTATTTTATCCGGCGCGAGAGCATCGCGGGTAGTTTTACCCACGTTATCATAATAATTTTCGGATTCTTCTTCGCTTTGCTCTTCATTGGCGGCACTATCGGGAACATTAAAGCGCGAACTGTCAAAATATCTCTGATAGTCTTCAAGCGCGCTCTTATAACTAAGCTCTTGGTCTGAAAACCTAAACCAATATTTGTCCACCAAAAACATACCGTGAGTGACAGTGGCTATTATAAACGGATTGTATTCAGTTATGCCGAATCTCGCCATCTCAAGAGCAGTGAAAGGCGTTTTATCAGGGAAAACTCTGCTTGAAATAAGATAATATATATCATTCAATGAAAGTGCCCGCTTAGTGCTTGTCAGAATCTTTATATCGGTTTCAGGGTTAAAGCTGTAGTCTACAACTCCATCCTCGCTAATTCTGTATTGCGACAACAACGTATTGCCCCACCATAATTCAAACTCACAAGGAAGTTGAATATCAAAAGGCTCTGAGTTAATAACATTATACGAATTTGATTTGATTATTTTCATTTTTTTCAGGCGACCTCCTTTTCACACAAGCTATACTATATAGAGTATAACACAATCCAAAACAAAATGCAAGCAAAACTCAAAAAAAACGACAAACGAAATTCTCCTCGCTATTTCCTGACGGCATTTCTTATCAAAGCGAGCAAAGAAAATAAAATAAATGCAATTATATTGACTATTATTACACTTGAACCGATGGGGGTGTTAAGCAAAAACGAGACACAAACGCCCGTTAAAAAACCGACAATTGCAATAACCGCCGCCGAAATAGTCACTGTCTTGAATTTTTTAAATAACCGCATAGATGTAAGCGGCGGAAAAATAATAAGCCCCGAAATCAGCAAGGCCCCCATCATTCTCATTCCGAGAACGATGGTAATCGCCGTCAACAATGCAATCAGCATATTATACAGTCCAACCCTTATTCCGCCGGCTCTTGCGAACGTTTCATCAAAGGTTATGGCGAAAATTTTGTTGTAGAACAATATGAAGAGGGTTAAAACGACCACGCTTAACACAACGCTCAAGAATACATCATCGTCACTCATAGCAAGAATACTGCCGAACATGAAGTTATAAACATCGGTGTTTACCCCCACGCTCATTGAAATGACAGTCACCCCCAGCGAAAGCGAACCAATTGAAATAAGCGCGATTGCCGCATCACCCTTTATTTTACTGCTTTCACTTATCCTGAGCAATAAAAACGCCGCCGTAACCACAACCGGAATCGAAACGCTCAAAGGGGCCAAATTCATGGCGGTAGCTATAGCCAACGCCCCAAAACCGACATGTGACAATCCGTCCCCAATCATCGAATATCGTTTCAAAACAAGACTAACGCCCAACAAAGCCGCACAAAGCGACACCAACCCACCAACAACAACGGCACGAACCATAAACGGATAAGACAACATCTCCAAAACCGTCTCAAACATCGTAAACTTAGCCTTTCTTTTAAAATCCGTCGCCGCAAGGCGACTCAACAACTGTCAATTGTCAACTGTCAACTGTTCGTCAACTGACGTATGGGCAAACCCCACTATGAGGACAACTTCTCTCTAAAAACCTCTTGCCGACCTTTGTTTTTGTGTATTCTTGCGCGCTCTCGAAAAGAGTTTCGCGCCCACTTATATGCAAAATTTTCCCTGCATATTTTACCGCGTTATGAATGTCATGCGATACTATTATAACAGTCACTGCTGTTTCTCGATTAATTTCAGAAATCATCTCATATAAATCCGCGGCGGCATAAGGGTCAAGCCCTAAAGAAGGCTCGTCTAAAACAAGCAGTTTTCGGGCGGCGCACATTGCCCTTGCCAACAACACTCTTTGTTGTTGACCGCCCGAAAGTTCGCGGAAGCAACTTCCTGCTAAATCAGATATGTTAAGGCGTTCCATGTTTTCGCGTGCCTCTCTTTTGTCTTGTTTGCTGTAAAACGGTAAAAAACCTTGGCGACTTAAAAATCCGCTCAGCACAACCTCATATGCCCCGGCAGGAAAGTCTTTTTGCACGGCACTCTGTTGAGGGAGATAGCCTATTTCGCCCCTTTTTATTCCTTTTTCAACATTGATTTTACCGGCACTTGGTTGTTTAAGCCCCAGAATTCCCCTCACAAGCGTGCTCTTTCCACAGCCGTTTTCGCCGACTATGCAAAGATATTCCCCATATGAAATCTGAAAGCTTAATGACTCTACAACAACCTTTCCGCCATAAGCAAAAGTCGCGTTGTCGCAGGTTATTGCCGTTTGTTTTTCTCCCACTAATTCAACGCCTCCTTTAGCGTAATTAAATTCATCTGCATTAAATCAAGATAGCTGACATTGCTTTCTAATTCGTCTTTAGTTACGTTATGACAAGAGTGTAAGAGTGAGACTTTAGCTCCAGTTGCTTCGCTGATTGCCGTTGCCATTTTTTTGTCGGAAAGCTCGGCGTGAAATACGGCAGGTATATTTTTTTCGTTAACCTCGTCAATTAAAAACGCAACCATAGCGGCGGACGGCTCTGTCTGGGCAGAACATCCCGGAAACGCCGCAAAAAATTCCAACCCGTAATGCTGTGCAAAATAGCGAAACGGAAAGCGGTCACCGAAAACTATAACCTGTCGCGCGGCATTGTCAACAACATCTTGAAATTGAGTGTCTAAGTGAGTCAACTTTTCAAGATATTCAGCGGCATTTTTGCGGTATAAATCGGCGTTTTCAGGTTCAATGCGGCATATTTCTTCCGCAATAGCCGAGACAATCACTTTGGCGTTCTTCGGTGAGGTCCAAACGTGGGGGTCAAGCCCCATATACTTCCCGTCATAATGGTAATGCTCATAGTCGTCATCAAGTAAGTCAACGCACTCTAACAGTTCAATTGTCTTAACTTTATCATCGAACGAATTAAGCAAAACATCGACCCAATAATCAGAATCGCCTCCTATATAAATAAAAAGTTCACTGTTTTGGATTGTCAATATATCCTTAGGAGAGGGTTCATACGAATGAACTTCCGTCGCAGGCGGCAACAGCATCGAGACTTCTATTTGAGTGCTGTCGCCAACAATTTCACGAACAAAATCAAACGGCGCGAAAATGGTGGTAATAACCTTGATTTTACCACTATGAACACTATTAGCCATAGCCGTCTCATTAGCACAACCAAACAAAAAAACAACCACAAAAACAAACACCCAAAACTTTTTCATTAAAACATCCTTCCACACGTAAAATCCGTCGCCAACGGCGACTCCATAATTGTCAATTGTCCATTGTCAATTGTCAATTGTTCGTCAATTGTCAACTGTCACCACGGTAACCCCCGAATCACCTTCGCCATATTCCCCTAATCTGAATTTGGCTATTCGTTTATGCCCTTTCAGATATTTATGCACGGCGGCCCTTAACACGCCCGTTCCTTTTCCATGTATGATTGTAACTGTTTGAAAGCCTGAAATTATGCTGTTATCGATAAATTTATCAGTCTGTATAATCGCCTCGTCGGCGGTCATGCCCCTTACGTCAAGCTCAAGCTGTGAGCTTTTCGCCCCGGTGGTTATGAAATTGTCTGTTTTTATAAATGCTTTGATTGACGGGCTTTTTTCCGGCTCTTCTAAAACCAACTCTAAATTTTTGATGTTGGTTTTAGTTTTCATGATTCCCACTTGAACTAAACAGTTACCCTTGTTGTCCGGCTCTTTTATGACGGTTCCCTTTTTGTTTATGTCAACTAAAATAACCGTGTCATAAAGTTTTATTGGGCGCGGCGGTTTATAGTCTCGCTTATTCTCTTTCTTATAGGCTATTTCATATATTTCATCTAAGCCCTTTTCAACTTTAGAGTCAATTCTTCTCACCTTTTCAGAAAAATCGGCTTTATCTTTTTGGGCTTTAAGCTCTTCTAATTCGGCGATTAATTTTTCGGCAGTGAACTGTGCTTGATTTATTATTGCCTGTGAACGATTGCGGACATTTTGAAGCTCTCTGTCTTTATTCTTTTCGGCTTCGTCATGAAGTTTTTGCAGTTTTAGGCGCAACTTCTCTGATTTTTGCTTTTCTGAAGCGGCTTCTTCTTTTAAGCGTTCTAATTCTCTGCCGGTTGTTTGAAGTTCTTCAATCACATTTTCAAAGCGTTGATTTTCCCCGGTTATTCTTTCTTTCGCTTTAGCGATTATTTCATCGGGCAAGCCTAAACGCTGTGCTATTTCAAAAGCATTTGATTTACCCGGGGCACCCACTATAAGTTTATATGTGGGCTTTAACGTATTAACGTCAAACTCACAAGCGGCGTTTTCAACTCCTTCAGTTTCAATCGCATACAATTTTAATTCTTGGTAATGTGTAGTCGCGAGCATAATGGCGTTTTTGCTCTTGATTTTCTCGATAATGGCAACTGCCAACGCCGCGCCTTCAACGGGGTCAGTCCCCGAACCTAACTCGTCCAACAGAATCAGCGATTTTTCATCAGCCGCCGCGATAATCCCTATAATATTATTCATATGTGAAGAGAAGGTGGAAAGGCTTTGCTCTATGCTTTGTTCGTCCCCCAAATCGGCAAGCACTTTAGTGAAAACGCCCATTCTGCTACCACTGTCAGCCGGAAGCATCAACCCACACTGCGCCATAAGCGTTAACAGTCCCGCCGTCTTAATGACCACTGTCTTTCCGCCGGTATTAGGCCCTGTCACCACCAACGCCTTATAACTCTCACCCAAATTAATACTCACCGGAACCGGCGGCGTATCGCCAAACGCTATCAAAGGATGTCGCGCTCTTTTAAAATCAATAAGAGAGTCGTCAACAATCACAGGGATTGTCCCTCTCATTTTCGCCCCCAAAGACGACTTAGCAAAGCACATCTCAAGCTGAATAACCGCTTCATACCCAAGACTCAAAAGCTCGGCAAATTCACCCACCATTGCCGACAGCTCTCTTATAATTCGCTCAATTTCATCCTGTTCTTTTGATTTTAATACTCTGATTTCGTTATTTGCTTCTACCACGCTCATAGGCTCTATAAAAAAGGTTGCCCCACTTGAAGATACGTCATGCACAAGCCCGGTAATCTCGCTTTTATATTCCGACTTAACCGGGACAACATATCTGCCATCACGCATGGTAACTAACGCTTCTTGAAGATATTTTTGCTTTTGAGAGCTTTTAGTCAGCTTTTCAAGCTCTTGACGGATTAAGAGCCCTTTTCTGTCTATGGCTCTTCTGATTCGCGCCAATTCGGGGCTTGCGTTGTCTGAAAGCTCGTTGTCAGTTCCAATGGCATTTGCAAGTGTGTCGGATAAAGTCTTGTTCACAATAAGCTGTTCAAAATATTCTCTCAAAGAGTCTTTATAATATTCGTCTTCTAACTGTTTAGCGTTTTGATTATACCACACCATTAAAGACGATATTTGTCGAAGAACCGCGAGAGTGTCGGACAATTCTCTCAACGAAAGAGCGGCACCGCTTTGCGAACGCTTTGATATTGTTTCAATGTTCACGATTTTTGAAAAACCCGGTGTCCCGTATCTTGCCGATAGAATGAAAGCATCGTCTGTTTTTTGAAGTGCTTGAATAACTTGAGCTTTATCATAAAACGGCTCTATTGACAACAATCTTTCGCGACAGTCTTCACTAACGGCAAAGCCTGACAATTTCAACAAGATTTTATCTAACTCTAACTTTTTTAAATCACTCATTTTCAGGCACTCCCTTAAAATAATCCAATGTTTTAAAATTTCTGTCAACATGTAAAAGCAGGTAGTTCTCTGAAATAACCGACAGCTCTTTTTGTTGATTTAGGCTGAATTTAAAGATTTTTTTAAGCTGTGAATATGTTATAAATCTTAATGTATAAAGCATGGTTTTGTCTAATAAAAACGCAGGTTTTGCATATAAATCGCGTTCAACATAACAGTCTTCACAATAAATATTGCCGCTTTCCGGGAGAAAATATTGGCTTTTTGTTTCGTAGACGGCGCAAACCTCACACGCCCTTAAATCGGGCATAAACCCCAACAGTGACGCTAACCTAAATTCAAACACGGCTTTAATTTGGAGTATTTGCGCGGTGGGTTTTTGCAGTTCATACAAAGCGATTAAAAATAAATTCAACACATTCTCTCCCGTGTTATAAACTCTAACATCTAAATGCTCAGGAGTAGTATGTTTGACAACCTCAGCGAAATATGCCGCAAGCGACAATGCCCGAATGTCGCGAGACAATCCATGAAAATTATATTTGGGAATTGTGCTGTTGATTGTTCGGCGTGCCTTTGAAATTTTAAGGCAAAACTCAGCATAAGAAAACAGTTGCGTGCTGCCTGCATTCTTCGAGTTGAGCTTTCTGACGGCATGGGCAAAAACCTCAATTACCCCATATTCGGCGGTTAATATGTCTAAATAACAATCAGCATCACCAACCGCTCTCGCGCCAATCACCAAGCCGTTAATCGTTATAAGCCTATTCACCCGAAAGCCCCAATTGCACAAGCATTGCCTCTTTATTTCGCCAGTCATCTTTGACTTTCACCCACAGCGACATGTTAACCTTACAGCCGAAATAGTCTTCTAACTCACAGCGCGCTAATGTTCCCGATTTTTTCAGTGCGCTGCCCTGCTTTCCGATGATTATGCCTTTATGTGAGGCTTTTTCGCAGATTATGACAAGGCTTAAATCAATGATTTTCTTTCCTTTATTGGTTTTGGAATGTCTCATGCTTTCTACTTCAACGGCTATACCATGCGGAATCTCCTCATGTAGAATGTGCAGCAGTTTTTCTCTCACAATCTCGCAAACACGAAACGCTTCTCCTTGGTCGGTAAGTACATCGCGAGGGAAGAAAAGGCTCTCTGCCTCGCTCGCGTATTTCTCGACTAACGGCAAAATTAACTCTAAGTTATCGCTATTCTTAACACTAAGCGGAATAATCTCATCAAACTCATAAAGCCCCTTATAATCATCAATTGCCTTTAAAATTGCAGTTTTATCTTTGAACAAGTCGGTCTTATTAAGCAGTAATATACACGGGCAACTAAGGCTTTGGGCAAGCTCACGCTCAACGGGTGAGACCTTTTTAGTCACGTCCGCCACAAATAAAGCAACGTCAACGCCCGAATTTTCAGCCCTAACCGATTTAACCATATGCTCAGACAGACGATTTCTCGCCCTGTGAAAACCGGGCGTATCAACAAAAACATATTGTGTCGGCGGCTCACCAAGTGTTATAATTCCTCTAATCCCTTTTCTTGTTGTTTGCGGCTTATCGCTCACGATTGCGATTTTTTCACCGACAAGCGAATTAAGGAGAGATGACTTTCCTGAATTGGCTCTGCCGGTTATTGAAATAAATACGTTTTTCAGCTTTTACACTTCCTTTCTTTTGCAGTAGACAATAAAGCCCATCAAGAGCGCGGTAATAACCCCCAAATAGACACATTCAAGCAAATCAAACTTTTCGGTTATGCTTATAAAAACATCTAAATCCCAAAAGAGGAAAAAGCCTGTCAAGACCGCGAATATTGCCGCCACCAAAACTGCCGCCGCCGCTGTATCTTTCGCCGTTTTTGCGTTGTCAGAAATTTCGCCCGACAAGTCCACTGCGTTTTCAATGGCGGTGTTCACCAACTCTAAGGCGATTACCACAGCGCAGGTCAAAACTAAGAGCGCGTACTCAAGTCTTGAAAAATTATAGAATCTCGAAAAATAAAACACCATAACCATCACCGAGATGTGAATCCTCAAGTTTCTCTCACTGACAAGCGCGGTTTTTAATCCTGACAGCGCGTATAAAAAACAACTCTTTTTCATTTAGTTCTGCCCTCTCTCTATACAGCAATAGACAATCCCAAAGCATCTAAAATCGCGCTTTGTTTACTTCTCATTTCTCTGTCACTTTCATCGTCAATGTGGTCGTAGCCTAACAGATGAAGCGTTGAATGGATTGTTAAAAACGCAAATTCGCGCACAAGGCTATGCCCATATTCGTGAGCTTGTTCTGCCGCTCTTTCAACGTTAATTGCAATATCCCCCAAATTATAGTAACCACCGACGAACCCTCCCATCGGAAAAGACAGCACGTCTGTTGAACTGTCGATTTTGCGAAACTCTTTATTGAGTCGCCTTATTCTTTCGTTGTCGGTTAAAAGCACAGATATTTCAACATTTTCAACAATATTTTCCACAATTAAGGTGTTTTTTATCCATTCTTTAAACATTTTTTTGTCAGGAATGTCATGTGCGCCCTTAAATTCGTTCAACAAAGATAATTTCACTTTATTCACAACTCACATGCTCCCTCTTTTTTTTGGTTTTAAGGGGCGCGACGAGTGTTTTTCATAGGCCTTTACAATATCCTGAACTAACTTATGGCGAACGACATCTTTTTCGGTAAAGCGGCAAAATGCAATATCATCAATTCCTTTTAAAACGTTGATTGCTTCAACCAACCCCGAACGCTTGTCCACAAGGTCGATTTGCGTTATATCCCCCGTAACCACCATTTTAGAGCCAAAGCCCAAACGGGTTAAAAACATCTTCATTTGTTCAGGCGTTGAGTTTTGAGCCTCATCGAGAATTATAAAACTTTCATCTAAAGTTCTGCCCCTCATATAAGCTAACGGCGCGACTTCAATCACACCTCTTTCTACGTTACGCTGAAAACTTTCCGCCCCCATCATATCAAAGAGCGCGTCATAAAGCGGGCGCAAATAAGGGTCAACTTTATGTTGCAAGTCGCCCGGTAAAAAGCCCAACTTTTCCCCTGCTTCCACCGCGGGGCGAGTAAGAATAATTCTTTGAATTTCTTTTGACTTAAACGCGCGCACTGCTAACGCTACCGCCAAATAGGTTTTACCGGTGCCGGCGGGCCCCACGCCGAAAATCACGGTATTCCCTCTTATGCTGTCAACGTATTTTTTTTGCCCGATGGTTTTGGGCTTTATTGGTTTTCCGCTAAAAGACACGCAAACACAATCCCCCGAGAGGCTTTCAATGTCGTCAGTGCTTTCTCCCCCCGTTATTTCAGATATAACATATCTTGTGTCTTGCGCCGTGACGGCTTTATTATTTTGCGCTATAGTTTCAAGCGTTTTTAAGACCTCTGCCGCCTGTTCGATTTTCAGCTCGTCACCCGTTATTTTGATTGAAGTGTCACGCGAGACAATGCTGACCGACAGCATTTTCGAGATGATATTCAAGTTAGAATCAAGCTCACCGAACACTGTGCTTATATTTTCGGGTTCTTTAAAGTTAATTACCTTTGATTGCATTTTCAAGTTCCTCTCTTTTCAGTGTCATATCAGTATAACACAAATTTAAAATAATTGCAAATAAAATTTGAACTTAATTTTCTCTCATAAATACCCCCCATAGTCGCTTGCTATTATGGCAATCTTTGGTATAATTTATTTTGGGAATGTGTTTGCGTTCTCTGCTTTACTTTAAGCGAACACCAAAAATTCTAATTAAGAAAGAAGGAAAAATTTTATGAACAACAAACTTAAAACCATACTGTTTAAATCACGCCGCGCCGTTCTCGCGCTGTTTATGACGTTTTGCATTGCGTTTGGCGGCTCATTTGAGCTTAATGTCGCCGCTAACGAGGGCGTTTCGGGTGAATTTTTACTCATAATGGGCGGCAACGGCTCTAACGGCGGTAACGGCGGCAAGGGCGGCAACGGCAGAGACGGTTTCAACGCGCCAACTAAAGGAGAAGACGGCGGAGACGGTGGACTCAGCGAAGGCTCTTCCGCGACGTTTCGTGTCAATAACGATGAACAATATATATCGCAAAACGGTGAGCTTGTCGGCGTAGAATTCCCTTTTGAATTTACTGATGTCAGCACCGCACCCGGCTGGAAAGACTCCGGTGTTCCGGGTGGAGAGCCTGTTGCTAATGACGGCGGTCGCGGCGGCAATGGTGGCAGCGGTAGCGAAGGCGGTGGGGGTTCAATTGATTTTAATGGCGATTTGTTTGTTGAAAAGCTTCAACTCTTTGGCGGCAGTGCGGCAAACATAGGTTCAGATGGTGAAAAGGGACAAGACGGCGACCAAGGAGTCGGCGGAGACGGAGGTTACGGCGGCAGTGGTGGAAAAGGCGGCACAGCATCAATAACAATAATAGGCAATTTAACCGCCGACAGCATACAATTGCTGGGTGGCGATTCCACTTATAGCGATTCGGAAGGTATAACAGTGGATGGCGGTTCTGCTAACCTTTGGATGTTGTGCAGTGACGAAGATTACAGTTGCGAGGATTTAGCTTGCTCTATCCTAAACTCTGCTGACATTATCTTAAAAGGTGGAGAAACAGGCAAAGGCGGCGGCGTTGAGTTAGGCGAGGGTGATGCGTATTTTGAAGCAGCCACTTTCTTTGCGGCGAAGGGCTATAAATTTAGAATGGTTGAGGGAATGACCACAGCTGACGTAGACATAGGATATATTTTCGACATAACCGGCGCGAACGACAGCGATGTCATTCTCAACGCAACGGGCAGGAATTTTATTGACAGATGGACTGATGATGAAGAGGGTTTACCCTTGTTTGCCAAATCCTCACAACCGAAACAACTTCAAATTGAACTGACAGGCACTGCCGAACTCTCTTTAGAACCCGGTGACAAAATAACACTGATTAATAACGCTTTTGTTTTAGAAAACGAATTTACTCCTATAATTACAAGCGATGGTTATTTTACATTTAAGATTGATTTTGACAAAAACGATAATTCTCTCGTTGCCGAGGTTATGGAAATTGCAAAATTCAACGTAACCTATAACGGCAACGGCAATACCGGCGGCAACGCCCCCATTGACTCCAACGAGTATTTTGAAGGAGAAAAGGCTCTTGTCTTAGGGCAAAACACACTTTCTAAAACTAATCACAGGTTCACCGGGTGGAACACCTCATCAAGCGGCGATGGCACTGCTTATTTGCCCGGAGCAGAGTTTGAAATCACTGACACTGATATTACTCTCTATGCGCAATGGGAAGAAGAAGTTCAGGAAATTGGCGATAATGGCGGTGGTGGTGGCGGTGGCTCAATGGCTTCATCAAACTCCTCGGTTCAAAGAACACCATCTCGAAGCGGAATTGGCTCAAGCCCCTCAAACACACCAAGCCCCTCGAGTAGCCCGTCTAACCCTACTAACCCCACTAATCCCACAAACCCTTCAAACCAAAGCGACACAAATAATAACGACAACACAAACGACACAGACCGAAATAACAACACAGACAATGAACCCGACAATCGTAACAACACAAACAACAACGGCGAAGACAAAAGGTTCGTTTTTGAGGGCGCGTATGAAGATTTGATTAACGTTTATTTGAATGATGAGCCTTTAGCAAACCAAATCATCAATGACGGCGCGAAATGGAGCCTGTTCTTAGGTGAAAACGACTATAGTCTAAGCAACAATTCTCGAATTGACATATTTAAAACAAGACCAATGGGTGAAGCCTTTGAGGGCAGTGTAGTCGTGGTTCTCTATCAAGATTTTCTCGCCAGTTTGTCCGGCGGCGTATATGTCGTTGAGGTGGAATTTAAAGACGGCTCAAGGGGCAGCATGGAATTTGAAATTGAAGGAGAACCGACAGAAGAACAAGACGAAAATCGAACAGAAGTTAACCCCAAAACCTCAGCATCAGTTCTACTCTCAGCCACCCTGCTATCCGCCACAGCAATGGCAGTCTTCAGGAAAAGAAAAAAATATTAAGAAAAAATATTAAAAAAGCCACCGCCCGACACTTTTGTGTTGGGCGATGGTTGGTTTTTGCAAGACATTCTAACCAAAAACACCACCAACAATGCATATACCACAGCTTTTTGAACACACTGCTATAAAAACATGAAGGGACTGAGTAAAGCGAAATGGAATTTTAACAACAGCTATAAAGAGCTTCCCGAAAAGTTTTATGCTGTAAATGCCCCTACCCCTGTGCGCGCGCCCAAAATAGTCGCCTTTAATGAAGAATTGGCGGAATGTCTCGGCGCGCCTAAAGACACGGGGGCTTTTTCGGGCAACACCATTCCAAAGGGGGCGGCGATGTTATCACAAGCCTATGCCGGACACCAGTTTGGGCATTTCACCATGTTAGGCGATGGGCGCGCCATTCTTATTGGAGAACAAGTCACTAAATTTAACTCGCCGGATATTCAGCTTAAAGGGGCAGGTAGAACGCCTTATTCTCGTGGTGGTGACGGAAGGGCTGCGTTGGGGCCTATGCTCAGGGAGTATATTATCAGCGATGCCATGCACGCACTTGGTATTCCGACAACGAGAAGTTTGGCGGTTGTCGAAACCGGTGAAACAATTATGCGTGAAAAAGAGTTGCCCGGGGCTATATTAACACGGGTTGCCGCCGACCACATTCGCGTGGGAACATTTGAGTTTGCAAGCCGTTTTGGCACTAAAGAAGATGTCGCTTGCTTAGCTGATTACACTTTAAAGCGACAGAGAATTCCGCTTGCTGCTGATGAAAACAAATACCTGCTGCTGTTGAGGGCGGCGGTAAACAAGCAAGCCTTTTTGCTTGCAAAATGGCAGTTAGTCGGCTTTGTTCACGGCGTTATGAATACCGACAATATGACAATCAGCGGCGAGACAATCGACTACGGCCCGTGCGCGTTCATGGACGAATATGAGCCGTCTGTTGTGTTCAGCTCGATTGACAAATACGCGCGTTATTCATATGAAAACCAACCTAAAATTGCTGTTTGGAATTTGTCGCGCTTCGCCGAAACTTTGTTGCCACTTTTGAGTGATGACGAAAATAGTGCCGTTGCAGCAGGGCAAAAAGAAATTGACAAGTTCGCCGAACTCTATCAAAATTTTTGGAATGTCGGCATGGGCGCGAAACTTGGTCTTTTTAATCGAAAACCCGAAGACGATTCGTTGTTCGCTGAATTGTTACGCTTAATGAGGGAGTCTAAAGCGGACTACACCAACACATTTCGTGCGTTAACGCTGTCGGAAAAAGAAGTGGCAGGTACGAAATTATTCAGTAGGCCCGAATTTCACAAATGGAACGAAAAATGGAGGACAAGACATTCCAACCAAACGAAAACAAAAAGCGAAATTGAAACACTCATGAAAAAACACAACCCTGCTGCCATTCCGCGAAACGAACGGGTAGAAGAGGTGCTGAGAGAGGCTCAAAAAGGCGACTATGAACCAATGAATAAGCTGTTGGCTGTCTTGAAAGAGCCTTACGGCTATACGCGCGCGCAGGAAGAATATTCCAAACCGCCGCAAAGCTCTTGCCGCTATCAAACGTTTTGCGGGACTTAATCTATATTGTGTATAAAAAGCACATAAAAACACTCAAAATTATAAAACAAATTGTTGACTTCTATCAAATTTTATGTTAAAATAAATGTATATTATGAGGGCATAAAGTTTTTTATGCCCTCGTGTAAATATGAAGTATATAAATAAATGAAAGGTTGGATAATATTATGGCTATAGGAATTATGCCAATGAACAGGAAAACCAGCTTAGGAATGAAGTTTTCAGTGATAGTGGGGTTGATTTTAACAGTATCTGTCGTCACCCTTATTATGATTTCAATTAATATGACCAACGAATTGGTTGCCGCTATGGAAAATGGCGTAGAAATTGAACAAATAATAGAAGACAAACAACAAATGTTTTCAACAATGATTATAGCGGCGATTGTGTTCGTAATCAGTGGTGTGTTTCTCATATCAATATACTGCCGTTTCGCCATTTCAAACCGCATTAAAAAGTTGGGTGCGTTTGCCAGAAAAATAAGAGAAGGCGGTTTAGAAATCAACACAATGGGTGAAGGCAAAACAGGAATAGTCTCAACCGATGATATAGGCAGAATGTCAAACACCCTTGAAATTACCTTCAGAATGATTCAGGGCTATATACATGAAATAAAGTCGCGCATGGAAGAGTTGGCAGAAGGAGACTTTACGATTGAAAGCACATATGAATTTCACGGCGATTTTATACTTATCAAAGACTCAATAAATAAAATAGCGCGAAATTTGAACAAGACACTAAGTCGCGTTAACGACTCATCGTCAGAAGTTTCAAACGGGGCGAAACAAATAGCGCACGGCGCGGATGCTTTAGCCACCAGTTCAACCCAACAAGCCGCTACAATCGAGCAGCTTTCAAGCTCAATCTCACTTGTGTCTGACAAAACCAAACAAAACGCCAAAATGACCGAGCAAGCCGATAAACTCTCAATCTTAATCAAAGAGAAAGCCGAAAAAGGCAGTCAACAAATGGACGAAATGATGAAGGCGGTAGAAGAAATCTCAGGTGCCAGCAGTCAAATCGAAAAGGTAATTAAAGTTATTGACGACATTGCCTTCCAGACCAACATTTTGGCATTAAATGCGGCGGTTGAGGCCGCACGCGCAGGCACAGCCGGCAAGGGCTTCGCCGTTGTCGCCGAAGAAGTTCGCAACTTAGCTTCAAAGAGCGCGGAAGCGGCAAAGAACACCAACGCGCTAATTGAAAACTCAATGGCGAAATCAAACTTAGGGCTTTCAATCGCCACAGAAACCTCTGCATCGCTCAGAGAAATTGTTACCGGCATAAATGAAAATGCCGAAATTATGGAAAAAATCGCCCGCCTTTCAGACGAACAAGCGGCGGCAATCACCGAAATTAACGACGGTATCGACCAGGTAGCTAAGGTTGTTCAACAAAACTCGGCAACAGCTCAAGAATCCGCCGCCGCATCGCACGAAATGAACGGACAGTCAAACGCCCTTGAAGAACTGATTCGGAGGTTTAGGCTTTAGGGGTTGTATTCATAAAAATTATAGCAATACACCGCCCGGCAGTTTTTGCCGGGCGGCGTTCGTTTCTTTTACAAACATCTATTTCGGTACGGGCAAGCCCGTACCCTACATAACTGTCAACTCTCAACTGTCAATTGTCAACTGTTCGTCAGCTTTCCTTCAACCGAAGGTCAATCTGCTTCGCTGTCCCTTCACCGGTTAACCTTAAAATCCACGTTGCGCTTGGTAGGTAAAAATTAGCATCTATTTCACCGCTGCCGTAACGTTGAATTTGCGAACCGCCGACAGAACGAATTTCTAATCCCGTTTCGGGGATTTGTGCAGTGGTTAGGTTTCTGACTTTTCTCCATCTACCACCGATATTAGCTTCAACACCATAAGGAGAGTCATTATTCCATGGATTTATTAAAATTCTTTGTTTTGCGACAAACTCAAGCTCAAAAGCAGGGAGATGAGTAGGCGGGTCATTCCAGTTACCGTGATAACTGTAACCGATAATAAAAACATAAAGATTCGCGCTAAATGAGGCGGGTCTTCCGTTCCCCGATGGTATGTAAACAGACATATTTGTGCCGTACTCCGCCGAAATGGGAATTGTGGTGGTTACGGTTTGAGGTGGTGACCATGAACCGGTGCCGGAACTCGAATCGTAACTATAGGTAGACATTTCCGCTTGAATTGGCGCGTTAAGCGGCAGTTCGTTTGATGTCATAACTACCTTAAATCGCCGCTCCCAAGTATTGCCCGGTCGCCACTCTACAACCCAACCAGCTCTGCCAATTAACACTTCTTTAGCCACATTAAACCTTACATTCGGGGCTTTTAACATTGAGGGGAGATTAACCCTTATCGTTTTGAATGACGGCAGATAGGTTTTGCCGTTGACAAGGGTGTCGCCATAATCATCAGAATCCGCCATTCCGCGCACAAATAAAGTTTCTCTTCCGTTCTCTATGTTTATGACCGCCCATTTCTTAATGTCGCCGGGTGCACCACCGGCATCTTGCCAACCGTCCCGCTGATAGGACTGAGTATAATATTGTGTTTTTATCCCTATATCAACATGAGCCGACCAGGGGTCTTCTTTCGGAAAATGTATTTTATCCTTGCCTACTGATGGGTCGGGGGCTATTTTTGCAATGTCATATACGGCAAAGCCTACCGTGCTGTCATTCGGCACTTCCCACGAACCGGAGCTTGAAAACGTTGTTCTGTTCGCGCTTGCGATGTTTGAAGAAAGTACGAGTTTTCCACCGGGTTGCTTGACAATCCTTGAAACATCAAAACAAAGGTCAAGCGTTAGGTCTGTCGCTTTGATGTCTTTCCATGACACTTTATTGTTTGCTCCAACGAAAGCGTAAGAATTGAAATATTGAGTGAAGTTATAACCGCTGCTACCGACTCTGCTACCCACACTGACCATAAAGTCGAGGGTTTCAGCATCCGGTCTGCCCCAATAGCCGTCACCCCTTAGCTCTTGATTCCGTGCGTCGCCGTATAACCACGCTTGATTTACATCGGGTGTATCATCACTCGCCGCGACAGTTAAAGCGAAAACTGGAATAAAACTGACAATTAATAAAAACGTCAGCGCGAGTGTGAAAATTTTTCTTCTTGTCTTAATCATTGTTAATACCTCACAATTTTTAAATTTATTGGTGAAATTTAAAATACCAATCTATAAGTCATATCGGCAGGTTTTTTGGGAAGTTTAGCCAATAAAAAACTTTCGGCATTATATATATATATATATATATATATATAATTTGTTGAATATTTTTGTGGGTTTTGACGAACAGTTGACGACAGTTGACAATTGACAGTTGAGAGTTGACAGTTTTTGTAGGGGACGGGCTTGCCCGTCCCGAAATTTGAAGAAAATATTTGACACACCCCTTAAAATGTGCTATACTATACAAAAAGAGGTGATTAAAATTTCAGCTCATGAACAAAAGCACGATGAAGGCTATAAGTCGTTGCTGTCAAAAAAAGAAAACTTTTTGCACTTTCTTAAAAAATACATAGCCGCCCCCTGGACAGCAGACATATCTATTAACGATATTGAAAAAATTGACAAGAGCTTTATTACGCGCGAGTACAGAAAAACAGACTCCGATTTGATTTACAAGCTTAACATGAACGGCTCTGAGGTCTATCTGTATGTGCAGTTAGAAATTACCGTGAATACACGCATAGCTACGAAATTTTCGGTGACAGCATTGTAGATTTTCGTTATCTGCTGTTTGACTTAAATCGCGCCGATGACGAAACAATCGCTTCTACACGCAAACTCTTAGATGCGGTATTTTCGCTTGATAAAGTAAACTCCGATGTTGATGATTATATTTTTCAAGCGTTAAATCAATTGTCAAAATGGAAACATTCATTAGGCGACAACGAAATAAACGAATTGTGGGGGTGGCTTCAATATGCCTATTTCAACGGAGAACCTCCGTTAGATTTAGAAGCAGTTTTAAAACAAATTTTAAAGAAAGGTAAGGTGAGCGGTATGACACATTCCGGCGAAAGATGGAGAGATAAACAGATAAATATAGGTATTCAGATAGGTATGGAAAGAGGCATGGAAAAAGGCATGGAAAAAGGCAAACAAGAAGGCATACAAGAAACCATTGAAAGGTTTAGACGGGGCGGCATGTCTGATGAGGAAATTAATAAGTTCTTGCATTAAGTTTTAATTAGAAAAATTTATAGAAAAGAGGAAAATTCAAATGACAAGAAAAATTTTAGCACTATTTCTCACAATGGCGGTCGCATTAAGCTTGTTCGCAATTCCAACATCGGCACAAACAACATTAAGGCTCAACAGAACAAGTGTCACCCTTGCAGAGGGCGGTTCGTTTCAGTTAAGAGTGCAAACAAATTCAAGAAATACTGTGCGTTGGGCTACAAGTGACAGTCGGATTGCGAGGGTCAACCAAAACGGGCAGGTTAGAGCAATAGCCGCAGGCAGAGCAACCATTGCCGCAAGGGTTGACGGTGTTACCGTGAGATGTCAAGTGACAGTCAGAAAAGCGACTTCAACATCAGAATCCACCGTTAAAAAAGGCGATTCCCTTCAATTTGGTGGCTATACATGGAAAGTGCTTGAAGTAAAAGACGGCAAAGCGTTAATTATCAGCGAAAAAATTATAGAAAGCCGCCCCTACTCTTACATAACAAATGTATGGATAGTAACATGGGAAAACAGCGATTTGCGAGCCTATCTAAACGGCGAATTTTATAACAGCTTTAAATCAACGCACAAGTCGAGAATTTCAACCACGACAGTAAAAAACAATGATAATCAATGGTACGGCACGCCCGGCGGCGCGGACACACAGGACAAAATATTTTTACTTAGCCTTGAAGAAGTAGTAAAATATTTCGGCGACAGCGGCAAGCTCAAAAACAGACCGGCAAATGATGTTCATGTTTTTAGAGATGAATTTAATGATAAGAGAAATGTCGGTAGATGGTGGTGGCTTCGGTCGCCCGGCAACCGTAGCAACTATGCCGCCTATGTCGGGCGCGATGGCACTGTCTTTGTCAACGGCGAAGATGTCAGCGGCATGGTTGTATGTGACGGCGACATCGATGATGACAGTGGCGTTCGTCCCGCTTTGTGGCTGAATCTTTAATGTTTAAATACACCCTAAACTACTAAAAACCGCTTAAACAACAAGTTTAAGCGGTTTTATTTTTAAAGTGTGAGGTTTTCTCCCCTCGTTCGTATAACCAAGTAAGAGAGCAAAACAAAGCTCAAAAAAATTATAGTGTATGCGAAAGCGCATACAAGAAAGAATGAGGTATTATCATGAAAAAGTCAAACAAAAAATTAGTTTCGGTTCTTTTGGTTTTCGCATTAGTGTTCATCTCGGGCGGCGTATACGCGGCAACAAGTGGAGTTTTAGCCTTCAAAGGCGTTGCTAACTTGAACGAAGCAGCCATAGTCAATGATTTAATGCTTGAGTTGCACGACTCAAAAACCCAACCGAACGCAATCTCAAATGACGGATTATCCACCGGAACAATGAGCATCACCCCCGACCGCCAAACCGCCGACATCGTTGTAAACCTTGATAAACCCGGCTCAGAAGTATTCTTCACATTCGACGTAAAAAACACAGGAACCCTTGACGCTTATCTCTTTGAATTTAAAACAAACAGCAAAACCCACAACGATTTAAACGCAGTTCTCGAATTTACCGGCAGTTATAAAAATTTAGAAGATATGGTAATAAACACAGGCAACGATGTTAGAGACCTTACATTCGGGATTAAATGGAAAGAAGGAGCCGAAGGCTTTGCAGGCGAACAAGTCAACTTCCAAGTCTCAATCGCATACATCGAAAATCCCTAATCCAAACATAATTCTAAATCATGCTCGCTCTCTATAAGCGAGCATGATTTTTTATTTTTTGAAAATTTTTATTTTAGGGTTGCAATTTGTCGGCGTATTTGTTATAATAAATATTGGTGAAATATATGAAAATAAACAATAAAATCACAGCCAATATAACGGCGTTCAGCATATTAATAACCATTCAAGCGGTTTTATTATTTATTCCGGATGAGGCGGTTACGCGGTTTATTGCCTTTCGCCCATTGTTCTATCTGCTTGCTCTACTCATATTCATGGTTTTGAGCGGCTTTGACTCTCGCGTTGTGCCAAATTCTTTAAAATCCACTTTGATTGCCGGTTGCGGTTTGGTCTTGTATGGAGCGGCAATTCTGACGGAAGGTATTATTTTTGGGTTCGGAATTAATGCGGCGGCATCCGGTTTTTATGTTATTTTAAACAACCTTTGGCTTTACGGCACTATTGCATTGGTTACAGAAGTTTTAAGGTTTCGGATTATCAAAAGCGTAACGCTTGAAAACCGCGGCGAAACCGCCTGCGCTCTCGTTTTTATTTATTCTTTCCTACAGCTTGATACGTTGCGAGATTTTTTTGGCGAAATAAACTATAATGATTTTACCGAATATTTTTTTACCGCTATTTTCCCGGTGATTTTGCTTAATGCAGTGCTTTGTTATATGGCGTATGAAGGCTCATTGTGGTCGCTTTTTATTATACGGGGAGTCTATTCGCTGTTTCCTGTTTTATCGCCGTTTTTGCCTAATATGCACAAAACCGTATGGGCATTTTTGAATTGCGGCATATTACTTGTTACTTTGATTTTTTATCACATACTCATGTCCGACCGCAGTAAACTTGCTCTCAGAAGAAACCGAATACGCGCAAAGCTTCAAAGCAAGTCAAAGTCTTTTTATGCTGTTATCGGCATTGTGTCTGTTCTTATAGCGGCGTTTGTGTTGAGAGTGTTTACATATTTTCCGGTTGTGGTTCTGACAGGAAGTATGACGGGAACGCTTGACCGTAGCTCTGTTGTTTTTGTCGAAAAAATTGAACCTGAAGATGTGGCTTCTGTTATAATTGAGGGCGATATTATCTTGTTCAAGCAAAACAAAGTTGAAATAATGCACAGGGTAATAGATATTCAATACAAGACCGATGGTGAGCCGTTTTATATTACAAAAGGAGACTCTAATCGGGCCGCCGACCCATTCCCCGTTGAGCAAAATCAAGTATTAGGGGTAACTAAGGCGTACATTCCGTACTTAGGTTTCCCAATTGTAGTTATACAGTCGATGTTTAGTTAATAAGGGGTGTTATATATCAAGTCGAAAATATTTTATGGTTTTTTAATCTTTATTTGCCTGCAATTTATAATATGGACATCGGTTTATTTATTAGCGTTTAAGAAGCCTTCTTTGTTCAGCGCGCAGGGTAAAAACAACGTAAGCTATGAAGTCGTCTACCTCGAAAACCACATATTTGACGACAGTGTTCGCCCACAAGGCACGCATGATTTATTGTCATATACCGATTATATTGAAGTTAAAAACTCTTTTTCTGCTGATTTTAGTGAGAGGGCTGCTCTTTCGTATTCATATACCGCTAAAGAGAGATTTTTTATAAAGCATCAACAATCAGCCGATAATAACACCAACCCCGTGGTGTATGAAAAAGAGTTAATACTCTCGAATTTAAGCGGCAATATTGACAGCGTTGATAGCGTTTCGTGGAATGGAGAAAACCCGGAAGAACCGGGCGGCGTATATATCATAAATTTTGACGAACACATTAGAATATACAGAGACTTTATAGGCGCGCACGAGGAGATGTTAGAAACACGGGATTTTTCTCTCGAAAGAAATGTCAGGTTCACTGCCGAAATTTTGGTTGACTTTACATATAAAATAGAGTCTAACGGCATGATGGAAATTATTACTCGTGGGGTGACATTCCCTATTTCGCTTGAAGTTTTTCTGCCCGAATTTTCAGGTGTGCAGGATTTTGATGTCTTAGTTGAAGTCGGCGAAAAAACTGAAAGCCCTACAACTATAGCATTGTTTGTGCTGATTTATGCGGTGAGTATTTTCGGCATTTGCCTTGGCTTAAAGAAACTTGTTTCAAGAAAGAACGACAAACAGTATGAAGTTGACATGCTCTTGAAAAAATATTCAGATGAAATTGTTAAATCCGAAATACGCCCGGATTTATCAGAGTATAAAGTGATTTTAGTGACAGAATTTAGAGAGCTTTTGAAAACTATATTAAGCGAGAACAATAACATTATTTATTACGGCGGTCAAGATAAGGCTTATTTCTACGTTTTATCTGACAAGCTTGCATATACGTATTGTATTGATATTATTTAAACCCGGAATAACACGGGGGTGAGAAATTTTGAATAAATTGAATAAAAGGCTTACCGCTGTTTCAGTTTCAGCCGCGCTTTGGTTAATATATTTGATTTTATGTATTCTTGGTTTCTCGGGGGCAGACACTATATTGGGTGTTGCTTTTTATACTCTTGTTGTGGTTGTAATTGTCTATATCAGCGTTATTGTTTTTAAATCTATGCTCAAGAAAATTCAAGTTTCGAGTGCTGTTTTGCCGGGAATTTTGGCTCTGTGTTCATTCGCTATTTTTGAGGTTTTTTCTTTTTTGTATTTTTTTGTTTATAGGGGAAGCATAACCGATATAACCGTAAGTTATTACAGCCGTTGCTGTGCCACCGTGTTTTTAGCCGTTACATCTATGGCAATCATAGCTCCCCCCGAGAACCGAAAGAGTGGGTTTAATATTATTTACAACATGATTATGTCGGCAGTGGTAATCTCAGCTTTGTTGGCGGTAATCACTTTTGACACATGGTTTTTGTTTCTCTCTTTGTTGACAATGCTTTTGTTATGCGTTGTGCCTTCCGCGCGAATCTTGTTTGAGTCGTTTAAAACAGCGCGGTTTAAACCCTATCGGCTGTTTGCTTTTGCGGTAATATTTATAAGTGTGCTTGATGCGGTGGGTCGTATTTTTAAATTCTTTTACCATGCTCCTGTTGTTCTTGATGTAATTATTGCATTGTCCGTGCCCGCATATATATTGTTGGGCTTGACGATATTGCGTTTTGGGAGGGTGGAAGTTGCCGAACATGAATGAGATTTTATTTCAGTTTATCGGTATGATTATAATAATGAATATCCCTTTGCTGTTTGTCGCGTTTATTCTCGGCGATTCGGACAGTAGGCGGATTGTCCTCTTCTTTTGTTGGGGGTGGTTTGCCGGGGCTTTGGCGTTTACCCTTAACAGCCTGATTAATTCCTCGTGGGAGCAATCTCACAGAATGACTCTCTCAATCGCGCCAATCGTAGAGGAAATCTGCAAAGGGCTTCCCCTGTTGTTCTTCTTGAATGAAAAGAAATACCCACACATTACAAAAGTAATTGTATATTGTGCCATGGTGAGTGGAATTGGTTTTTCCGTGCAAGAGACAATGTATTATTTCGACCCGTCTTTGGTGGACTTCAGTAATATAGCCGTGATTGCCGCGCGCTCGCTGACCACCGCGCTTATGCACGGCATGACCACCGCCGTTATCGGAATAGGGCTTTTGTTCTTGAACAAGCAAAAGTTTATGCTTATCCCTTCTTTGTTCGCGCTGTTTTCACTTTCGACGAGTATCCACGCAATTTTCAACCTGCTGTTGCAAACCAAATTCGCTATTTTTGCCATGCTTATGCCTATTTCGATGTTTATCGGCGGTTGGCTGTTCATAAAAAATCACAAAGGAGATTCACACATTGAATTTAGAAAAAATATTTGATGAATATTACGAACGTATTTATAGGTTTACCCTTTTACGGGTTCGGAATGTGCATGATGCCGAGGATATAACCTCAGATGTCTTTGTGAAGGTGGCACAAAACATTCATAAATATGATGAGGAAAAAGCCGCTCTTTCAACTTGGCTGTTTACAATAACACTAAATTTAATTAGAGACCATTGTCGTGCCGCCAAGCGCGGTACGGTTGAATTAGAGTTCGCAGAAAACGTTGCCTCATCCGACAATATCGAGATGAGCGTTGAAGATGATGTTATGTCTGGGGAACGTGCAAAAGCGCTTTACGCCGCGCTGGAACAATTAGATGAACGACAAAAGAATATACTGCTTTTGCGATATAAAAGCAATATGTCTAATCGGGAAATTGCCGACACCTTAGACATAAGCGAAAGTAATGTAGAGACTATTTTATACCGCGCAAGAAAAAAATTAAAAAAATTGCTAAAACCCTGTGAGGTTTTCTCCGGTGCTCCGTATAATCTATAGAAGCTCTTATAATTACTTGAAGGGAGAAAAAAGGAAATGAAAGAACATGATAATTTACAAGAAATTTTCGATAGTGTAGAAATCACACCTAACGCCGCCGCAAAACAAAGGGCTAAAGAACGCATGTTGGCATGTGCGAGGGAAATTGCAAGTGAGAAAGAAAACGAAAATTTCATAAAAAATAACGAAGAAACTAAATCCAAAATAAAAATCGCCCCCCGTTTCGCGCTCAACCGCTATCATTTTCAGGGGGCGGCAGCAGCCGCGCTGATTGTTTGTGCAGTCTCTTTTGCAATGCCAATGTTAAACGCGACTCCTGAATTATTGCAAGGCTCGCTGTTCAAACAAATTGAAGAAATGCGAGAAATAAGCATAACGCTCAACCCTTCTGAAATTGAAGCAGGGCAGGAGAATATAACCTTTGAGGTTTACGGGTTGCCGAAAAATGAGCTTGAGCAAATTAAACCCGAACACATCTTTTTAGCCGGCTATCTCAGCAACTTTGCGGTGCAAAGCCTTGAAGTTGACAAAGACACGCTGATTATTACCGTGTCTTTGCGCGAAACGGAAAGCGGCGAATTCCCGACTTCATACAATAACGGCGTTATTATGATTATGCCTGAAACACTAAGCAACAACGAATTTTATTATTACGGAGAGGTTTTGGTGAAATATTAGTTTTGACTTTCTTGATTTTTTTCGCAAATCGATGAACGTTGCCAAGGCTGTATAAATTAGCTGTTGACTTTTTGCACTGAATATGCTAAAATAATATTACAGAAAGCGAGGTGTTATTTTGAGCAGTAGAATTATAAAGGCGATTTTGCCTGTTAAGAGCGATGTTGTATTCCGACTCTTCTTTGCAGATGAGCGCGATATGGGTGACCTTACGAGGTTTTTGAAAGCTTTTTTACTATTGTCTGATGATGATTATGACGAGATTGAAATAGCTGACCCTCATTTATTACGAGACTATGACGGCGATAAGTTGGCGATTATAGACGTGAAACTTCGTACCAAAAGCAAAAAGACAATCCACATAGAAATTCAGCTTAGAGTAACGCCCGAGCTTAAAGAGCGTGTGATTTATTACAGTTCAAAGCTCATAACAGAACAAATGGGCAGCGGTGATAATTATGACACGATTAAGAAAGTTATAAGCATAATAATTACGGAAGAAACGCTGATTGCTGATAGCCCGGAATATCATCATCGTTTCGTAATGTTCGACCAAAAATCGAATGTTGAGTTTTCTGATTTGTTGGAAATACATACGCTTGAGTTGAGCAAATTGCCGATTGATACGGACGGCACAGAGTTGTACGACTGGGCAAAGTTTATTAACGCCGAAACGGAGGAGGAACTAACCATGATTGCTGAAAGAAATCCGCAGTTTCAACCGACTGTTGTCAGATTGCGTGAGTTGTCTGGCGATGAAAAGGCGCGTGATTTGTATGAACGCAGGGAAAAAGCACGGCGTGACCATAATATGTTTGTTAGAGGGGCTAAGCAAGAGGGGATTATTGAGGGGCGTAGAGAAGGGCGTAGAGAGGGGCGTGTTGAAGGGCGTGTTGAAGAGCGTTTTGAGATTGCGATGAGACTTCTTGAACGCGGCAGACCCATTGAAGAAATCATGGAAGATACCGGTTTAACACACAGAGAAATCCAACGCTTGCAACTGCAATAATCGTCAATCGCAATAGTGAGGAGATTAAATTTGAAATATATTTATGATGTTTTAGAGGGGCTTTGTGGGGCTGTTGGGGTGCCGGGGGTTGCCGGTTGTTCCGATGCGGCTTGTGTTGCGCTTGAGCTTTTGCGTAAGTACATTCCTGATGCGCAGCAGGATAAATTCGGCAATGTTTATGGTATAATAAAAGGCGGTAATAAACTTTCAGCCGCTTTGTCGGACGAGCAGGAGACATTCCCAAAATTACCGACACTGCTGTTAGATGCGCATATTGATGAAGTTGGCATGATTGTCACCTTTATAGACGATAAAGGCTTTATTAAAGCGGGGCTCTGCGGTGGCGTTGACCCACGAATTTTATCGGCGCAACGTGTGACGGTTTGGGGTAAGAAGCCCATTAACGGCGTTGTCTGTTCCTTGCCGCCGCATTTGGTTAAAGACGAAAAGAAAGCCCTCAAAAAAGAGGATATAATTATTGACGTTGGCTTAAGCAAAGAACAACTCGCGGAGTTTGTTTCTTTGGGCGACAGAATAACCGTTGACGGCGAGTTCACGCGGCTTAAAAAAGCGCGATTGACATCAAGGGCGTTGGATAATCGCGCCGGCGTTGCCGCAATATTGTATGCTTTAGAGCTTATGCAGGGCAGAGAGTTGAAGTATGATTTAGCGGTGTTGTTCTCTTCGCTTGAAGAGGTGGGTGGAAGAGGTGCGCGCATAGGGGCATATCGACTGAAACCCGATTTCGCCGTTGTTGTCGATGTTAGCTATGGGGACTGTCCCGAGCTTTTAGTGCATGAAAGCGGAAGGATGGGCGATGGAGTAATGATTGGCATTTCACCTTATTTAGACCGCGAAATATTTGAAAACTTCAAAATTCTCGCTAAAACGCATGATGTTAAACATCAAATAGAGGTCATGTCGCGCTCTACCGGAACTAACGCCGATGAAATTACCGTGTCGCGCTGTGGTGTGAGAGGTGGGCTGTTGTCGATTCCCTTGAGGAATATGCACACCCCTGCCGAGCTTGTGGACATTGAGGATATCGAAGCAACGGGAAGACTGCTTTGCGAATTTTGTTGTGATAAATGGGGTGTTTGATAAAATGATAGACTTGCTTTCTAAGCTTTGTTCGTTGAATGGAACGTCGGGGGCAGAGCGCGATGTGCGTGATTATATCTGCTCAAAAATTAAGTCAGCGCAAAATTCCGATGGTGACTGTGAAATAAAAACTGATAATTTAGGCAATCTCATTGTCTTTAAAAAAGGAAAGAAGCGGGCGAAAAACAAAATTATGCTTTGCGCCCATATGGATGAGGTTGGCTTTATTGTTGATTATATTACAAGTGACGGTCTCGTTAAAATAAAAAACATCGGCGGAATAAACCCTGCCGCAATTATTGGCAGAAGACTCATGTTCGGCTCTGTTGCGGGTGTTGTGGGCGCGAAACCGATTCACAAACTTAAAAGTGATGAGAAAGAAAAGCAGCCCGGAATAGACGAATTATTCGTTGATATAGGTGTCTCGTTTCGCGAGGAGACCGTTGAGCATATTTCTCTCGGTGACAACGGCTATTTTATCGGCGAGTTTTGCGAAATGGGTGACAATCTCGTTATGGCTAAGGCTATAGACGACCGTTTGGGTTGCGCCATTTTAATTGAAATGCTCTCTAAAACGCAAGAATATGATGCGCACTACGTATTCACAACGGCAGAAGAAGTCGGAACTCGTGGGGCGAGCGCGGCGGCGTTCGCGGTTAAACCGGACATGGCAATCGTTCTTGAAGCTACCACTGCCGCCGATATACCCGGCGTTAAAGACGGCGATATTGTCTGCAAATTGGGGGAAGGCCCCGTAGTTTCTTATATGGACTCAGGCGCGATTTATGACAAAGAGTTATATGACACAGCCTTTTTTACAGCGCGCGAGAACGGCATTAAATGTCAAACCAAAACCAAAATTGCCGGGGGGAATGACTCGGGCGTTATCCACAAAACTCTAAGCGGAATAAGAGTCGTTGCTCTGTCTGCCCCTTGCCGTTATCTTCACACGGCGAACTGTGTTATAAACAAGTCCGATTTGAAAGAAATGCTTTCGTTGGCTGAGAAATTGTTTGAAAAGATGGCGATATTATGATTACGTTAATTAATAATAAGCAAGCATTAGAAAAGCTAACCCACGGGGATATTTACGAAGGGAAAATCAAAACGTTAGAACGGGCATACGGGTTTAGTCAAAATTTTTGTGCCTTTTATCAACAAGCGGACTCCCTTCTGCTGTCGCGCCTTGACGGTGATTTTGTGATTAAGGTTTTGGAGGAGGACTACGATGTTCAGGAGTTGGCTTTATTTTTGAAAGCCCATAATGCAAAGAACCTGTTTTTACCGCCAAAGCTGTTGCAAGAGCTTGAACTGTTTATAGAAAACGCACAGTTGCGTTATTGCGGAATATTGGAGTATGAGGGGAAACACATTCCCCAAAAAATATCTGACAGCCCTGACTTAACCGCCGTTTTCGACATATTAAAACAGGACTTCAACATAGAATATTCGTCATGGCTCACCGATGTTTCTCACCGCGTTCGCCACGGAATTTCAACGGTGTATCTTTACAATAACGCATCAACTGTAACCGCTCTTTATGATGCCGACTCTCATGTGTTTTTAACTCAGGTGGGGACCGCCCCTCAAGAGCGTGGGCGAGGATTGGCGGCGGCAATGCTTAAGGAAGTTGCAGGGCGGTATAAAAAAAGCGGAAAAACAGTGAGCCTTGTAAGCCGTTATTCACTAATGCCGTTTTACGAAAAAGTCGGATTTAAAAAAGTCGGCACGGCGGCTATTGCTTTTTTATAGCAGAAAGGGCATGTCTGAAAAATGGATATAGAGAGACTTAGCGAGAGAGCGCAGGTGAAATGCGCTGAAATGTTTGAAGAGCTTGACAGGATTTGTCGCTTTAACAGTCAAAAAGTGTTAAACGCTTTCATTGACTGCAAAGTTGCGGCAAACCATCTTGTCGGCACTAACGGCTATGGTTATGATGATACGGGAAGGGATAAAATCGACGAAGTCTTCGCTGCAGTTTTGGGGGCGCAGGACGCTTTAGTTCGCCACAATTTCGTCAGCGGAACTCATGCGATTTCCACCGCGCTGTTCGGGGTGTTGCGCCCCGGCGATTTGTTAGTTTCGGCAACGGGCGCGCCTTATGACACCTTGTTGGGGGTAATTTCGGCGAAAAGTGGTGGCTCTCTTCAAGAGTTCGGGGTTAAATATCGTCAAACCGAACTCTTGCCGGACGGTAGCCCCGATTTTGAGGGCATAAAAGCAAACTGCAAAAATGCCGCCGTTGTGTTTGTGCAAAGGTCGTGCGGATATTCACTAAGGCGTTCATTGAACATTCGCGACATAGAAAACATAGTCAATGCCGTGAGAGAAGTGAATAACAATGCTGTAATATTTGTCGACAATTGCTACGGAGAGTTGTGCGAAGAAAAAGAGCCGTGCGAGGTTGGCGCGGACTTGATTGCAGGCAGTCTTATTAAAAATTTAGGTGGTGGAATTGCAGAAACGGGCGGTTATATTGCAGGGCGCGCTGATTTAATTCAACTTTGCGCACAACGGCTGACATCGGTTGGAATAGGGCGCGAGGCAGGTTGTTCACTTAACCAAAATCGCGGCATTTTATTGGGATTGTACCACGCGCCAAGCGCGGTTTGCGGCGCGCTGAAAACATCGGTTTTCACATGCGCGCTGTTGTCGGAATTGGGCTATAAAACGTATCCCGCCTATAACGAGCCACGCACAGACATTATCGCCGCCATTGAATTTGGGTGTCCCGAAAAGATGAAAAGTTTTTGCCGTGGGGTTCAGTCGGGAAGCCCGATTGACAGCCACGTCACCCCCGAAGCGTGGGCGATGCCCGGATATGACGAAAACGTCATAATGGCAGCAGGGGCGTTCACCATGGGCGCGTCAATAGAACTGAGCGCGGACGGCCCACTCAGAGAGCCATACGCCGTATGGCTTCAAGGAGGGGTTAACTTTGAGATGGGGAGAATCGGGGTTTTGAAGGCGGCGATGGCAATTGACGAACAGTTGACAGTTGACAATTGAGAGTTGATAGTTATGTAGGGGACGGGCTTGCCCGTCCCGAAATTTGACAAACAATTTGACACGCCTTTTAAAATGCGCTATACTATATAAAAAGGGGCGATTATAGCCTTTCCGTCCGAAATTTATTTCAATCTGAACTGCTTAAAAAATTTTACTTGACATTTTCAGATAAATGTGTTATCATAAGAAAAACTTTCCTGTTCTTATGTTGACAAATCAAAAGAGGTTGAAATGGTCTATGCGAACACGAGGAGGTTCGCGTTTAAACAGCGTATATTTATTTATGATTGATTTAGGGGGTATAAAATGAACTTTTATGAATTATTAAAAGACACAAGGCAAGCACTTGAAAATTTTAATCAAGGTGCCACTGCGCAACTAATACAAAATTTTATTGATGTCGGTGAAGATTTATACACGGCTTATATAAAATTAAGTGATGAAGAAAAAAGCAGACACAATAAAATGAGCAAATTTCGTAAAGATTATGTTGATTTTTGTGTCGTTATACAACGTGTGGTTAACAAAGGGGGTGAGTTAGATAAAAAGTCACAAGAGAGTTTAGTTTCCCTTTCAAACAGCATGTTAAAAATAGTTTGGGAAATGTTGACGGACGATTAGTTATCATAAACAATGATGTTTAAATTTAGGAGGTGTATTTATGCAAGTTGAAATCATTTCGGCAATTATTAGTTCAGTTTCAGTTATTATCGCTGCAACTCTTATTCCGACGATTAAAATTTTGAACGAAGTACATATAAACAAACGTAGGAATAAGAGCGTTTTAGAATTTAAAACCCAACTCGAAAAAACAAAGGAGCATCTTGAAAAACTAGCTTCAGGCGATGGGACTTTTAGCGAAAAGTTTGTTAATGAATTTACCGAAAAATACGATGAATTATGCGAAAAATATAACGTTTTAAAAGAAAACGGTTGCGGAGAACATGAAAAAATATTTAAAATTTGGATTGACCTTTATTCTAAAGTAAGCTCATTTTTTGAGCAGTGTACGGTTTTTGGTGATGCCCTTGAAAAATCTGAATCCCAACCGCAAATTCTTGATATAGAACTCAATGAAATGATGAAGACTTCAAATAATTTGTTAGGAAGCCTTAGATATTTTTCGCATTATTATGGCGTGAATATAATACAAAAAAAATAAAATTCTCGTCAATTTATTTTTTCAAACTATTACATGTGCGAACACTCTTCAAGTGTTCGCACACGTTTTTTATGCACGCTATTGACATTTTTTAAATTTTACATTATAATGTAAGTTAGAATATCGTGTAATAATAGTGGAATGGACAGTTGAGGGTTAAAAGCGGAGTGAGGATTAGTATATCGTGGCAAAAAAACACATAAAAAACTTTTTTCTAATTTCAATAATTGTTGTGGCTTTATTTTTTGTGCTTTCTATATCAATTAGCGCAATAATTAATATAGTACGATTAAAAAATCCCAAAGTTCAGTATAATATATCTGACGAATATATAGGCTATATTCAAGAGGAGTTTGAGCTGATACTTTCCGAAAATATAAATATAGAGTATGCTTTTTCTCGCAATGAAGAACAATACGCTATTGTAATATCATTTAAAGACGATGATATAACTTCAATAATAAAATGTTTGAAAGACACTTTAAGTTTAGAAAACAATATTAGTCATAAGATTGTTGAAGATACCTCGTATGAAATACTTATACCTAAAGCAGAAAGAAAAGAGGCAAGTTTATTATTTGCAGATAATAATAAAAGAGTATTTCTATTTAAAATTGAAAATAAAGAGCATTTAATGATTGAAAAATATAAACGTTCGATGGATTATAAGAGGTTTGAAGAAATCATGGATTCGTAAGAACGGTTGTCCGTCAACTATCAAAGAGTAACCATAACAGAATCCGCAACAGGTGCGGCTATGTCTAATAAACAGTCAACCCCGACCCTTATTCCATGACTGGCGAGTGTCTGAACGTGGCAGTTATGGGCTGTTCTCGGGGTGTTGTTTTGTTGGCTTAAATGCCCTAAAATTATTCTTTTAGTGCCATTGCTAACCAAAAACGCTGAAAATTCGGCACTTTGTCGGTTTGAAAGATGCCCCACGCACGAGTCAATCCTCTTTTTAAGAAAATAAGGATAACCGCCCGTCTGTAGCATTTCAGGACAGTAGTTAGATTCTAAAAACACGGCATCACTGCCAACCATTGTATTTTTGACTTCATCGGTGACCTGCCCTAAGTCTGTGCAGTAAGCAAGGGTATAGTCGTTATTTTCAACGACAAAACCGACACTTTGGGCGGCGTCATGCGGTGTGTTGAAACATTTGACGTTGAGACTGCCGCCGACGGCTTCCCCCACCTGTGAAAAATCATCGCAGATGTAAGACGATAAATTGAACGCAGAAAAACCCGCCTTCGATGACTCGCTGTGGACATTCCCCCCTTGAGCAAGAGCAAGAACAGTCCCCCTTGTCGCAAAAACGGGAATGTCGGTTCTTTTTATAAAAGTATGTAACCCTTTGACGTGGTCTGTATGCTCATGCGTAATAAGCAAAGCGGATATGTCGCTCAAAGAATAGCCAAAATTACACAAATGAGCGTTAAGTGAGCGAAAACTGCAACCGATGTCGATTAAAAGCGTTGTCGCGCCGATACAGAGCAATGTCGAATTACCCTTGCTTGAAGAGCAAAGGGGAATAATCTTAGCCATATATTCAGACTTCACCTTTCTGCACAAACGCGCTTTGAAAGTATATTTCCCATACTTACAAGGATTTATTTTTAAACTTTAGACATGCCCTTTCCGCACAAACGCGCTTTGAAAGTATATTCCCCATATTTACGAGGATTTATTTTTAAACTTTAGACATGCCCTTTTTGCTATAACGCCTTTCTCATCGGCTCTGCATCGGGGTAGGTTCTTTTAACAATGTCCGCTCCTAACAGGCTCAGTTTTTCAACCATTTTCTCATAACCGCGCTCAATGTGCTTTATATCTTCAATTTCGGTTACGCCGAGAGTGCTTAATCCTGCAATTACTAAAGCCGCCCCCGCTCTTAAATCTGCCGCCTTAACCGGTGCGCCCGTGAGTTTTGAAACGCCCTCAATGACCGCCACCTTGCCGTCAACCGAAATGTCCGCGCCCATTCTTCTCAGCTCGTCAACATATCTGAAACGATTGTCGAAAACGCCTTCAGTAATAATGCTCGTGCCCTTTGCCATAGTTAACATTGCGGCAAATTGCGGTTGCATATCCGTAGGGAAACCGGGGTGCGGCATGGTTTTTATATTTATTCGCTCATAAGGGCTGTCACTGCCGATTACCTGAATTGAATCATCGTTTTCGGTGACGGTAGCCCCGATTTTTCTAAGTTTCGAGGTGATATATTCAAGGTGTTTGGGAATAACCCCCATTACGGTAACATCGCCTTTTGTTGCCGCCGCCGCAACCATATAAGTCCCTGCTTCAATCTGGTCGGGAATAATCGAATAGTGTGCGCCGCCCAACCTCTTAACTCCTCTGATTTTGATTACATCAGTTCCGGCGCCCATTATGTCCGCGCCCATAGAGTTTAAGAAGTTAGCCAAATCTACGACATGGGGTTCTTTTGCCGCATTTTCGAGGATTGTCAGCCCGTTCGCCTTAACAGCTGCCAACATGGCGTTAATCGTGGCTCCGACACTCACTTTATCAAAATAAATCTGTGTGCCGACAAGGTTTTCGGCAGAAATGTCAACTATGCCGTGCTCTATGGTGTAGTTAGCCCCCAACGCCTTAAAACACTTCAAATGTTGGTCTATGGGGCGGTCGCCCAAGTCACAGCCGCCCGGCATCGAAACCTTAGCGTGATTGAACTTGCTCAATAACGTCCCCAAAAAATAATATGAAGCCCTCATAGAACGCGCCATCTCATAAGGGACAACCGCATCATTTATATGTCGCGGGTCTATTCTGATGGTGTCGCTGTTGAGCATCTTAACATCTGCGCCCATTTCTTTGAGGATTTTCAAATCAATTGAAACGTCATCAATCATCGGCAAATTCTCAAGAACACAGGGTTCTTCTGCTAAAATTGCCGCAGGAATAATAGCGACAGCCGCATTTTTCGCCCCACTGATTTTCACACTTCCGTTAAGTCTTTTGCCACCGTTTATAATAAATTTTTCCAATTTTTCCAACTGCCCTCTCTTGCCCCCAACGAGCAAAATTAGTCTACAGTAATTATAACACAAAACCAAAATAAAATAAAGCGTTTTCTGATAAATCACCATTTTCACTATATATTATCCCAATAGACGAGTTAATTTATACTTATTGACTATAGCACTTCTATCCACTGCTTCCTATCGGAACAACGGCGGTGAAAGCTTCTTCCGGCCGTGTTTCGGGCGTGGTTTCCCTTTGGGTGCGCTGGGTTCTGGCCCTTGTTACGCGGGTTTCTTCGGGGATTGTCGTCGGCTCAGGCAAGGGAATCCTTATTATTTCAACCTTTTCTATTATAATCGTGTTCGCGGGCTTAGAGAAAATCTCGCGCGAATCATCGATATAATTGCCGCTCACCACCTGCGTGTTTGAAATAGCTTCGAGAACGTCATATCCGCTGACAATTTGCCCGAAAACAGTGTTAGAGCCATCGAGAGAATACAAACCGCCTTTATCTAAATACCGCGCCTTCACATCCTCGGGAATACTCTTTAACAGTGCTAAATTCCCCTCGTATCTTTCTCGCACTTCTTCAGAGAAAATCTTAGTCTTATCGTTAAGCTGTTCTTCAAGAATTTGAATATCGCCGTCAATATTCACCGGCTGATTGTTATTGATGATATAAAATTGACTGAAATTCTGCCCTTCTCTATTCGGGGCAAAGCACAATGCCCCGTAAAAATTTTTGGCATAGTCTGACGGTTCTGTGTCGAAAAAGGCGAAACTGTCGATATTTCCGTCCGTGCCGTCGCCATTTAAAGAGCCGCCTTGTATAAACGAGTCACTCAACACCCTGTGGATTGTCTTGCGCTCATAAAAGCCACGCCCGGCGAGTGCCGCAAACTTCTCAACGGCAACCGGCGCGACATCGGGAAACAGTTTGACCGAAATGTCGCCGTAATCCATAATTGATATAATCGCATATATGTCGCCCGGTTCTAAAGACACCTCACGCAAGTTCCCGACGGGGGTGTCGTCCGCGTTATTGCCGTTACAAGCGACAAGAGACAAAATCATCGCTACCGACACAAGCAATTTGTTCAATTTCATAAGCTTACACATGTCCTTTCTGCACAAATCTGCAATGCTGTGTTAACAATATTTTCAGCGCAAAGCCCATATTTTTTCAAAAGCTCTAAAGCGGGCCCTGAAACGCCGAACTCGTCTTTTATTCCTACTTGAGCGAAAGCGGGGGCAAGCTCTTTTTCTGCTAACAACTCTGCTACTGCCGAACCTAAACCACCGATGGTTGAATGTTCTTCTACTGTAATAATTTTATTGGTTTCACGGGCGGCTCTCAAAATAATTTCTTCGTCCAACGGCTTAATTGTATGGATATTGATAATCCGCGCATTAACCCCTTTGTCCCTTAACATTTCATATGCTTCAAGGGCTTGTGCCACCATAAGACCTGTCGCCACAATTGCCACGTCATCGCCTTCGGTTAAGGCAATCCCCTTGCCTATTTCAAATTTATAGTCGGGGCCTTTGTTAATCACGGGGACTGCCAATCTCCCAAATCTGAAATAAACAGGGCCGTAATGGTTTTCCATTGCTAACACGGCGGCTTTAGCTTCAACCGCATCAGATGGATTTATAACGGTCATGCCGGGTATAGTGCGCATAATCGCAATATCCTCGTTGCATTGATGTGACGCGCCATCTTCACCCACTGAAATGCCCGCGTGCGTTGCGCCGATTTTAACGTTTAAATGAGGATAACCTATGCAATTTCTGATTACCTCATAAGGGCGACCGGCGGCGAACATTGCAAACGAACTGGCGAACACCAACCTGCCGGTAGCGGCAATTCCGGCGGCAACCCCCATCATATTCGCTTCTTGTATGCCGCAGTTGAAGAAACGTTCGGGGAATTTATTTTTAAATTTAACGGTTTTAGTCGCCTCAGCTAAATCCGCATCAAGCACAATCATGTCCGGTCTTTTTAACCCAAGCTCACACAAAGCTTCACCATAGCTGTCTCTGGTAGCAATTCTCTCCATATTTTTAGACATTCCCTTTCATCACAAACTATTTACATAAGTTTTTCTAATATTTTTTCTAAATCTGCCATTGCGATTTTATATTCTGCTTCGTTAGGGGCTCGTCCGTGCCATGAGACATCGTTTTCCATGAACGAGACACCTTTGCCCTTAATACTCTTTTGTATTAGCATTGTCGGTTGCCCGACTTTGCACTCTGCTTCATTAAAAGCGTCTTCAATTTGTTCAAAGTCGTGAGCATCAATAACAATGACATTCCACCCAAAAGCCCTGAATTTTTCGTCAATTGGATAGGACGACATAACATCGCGAATGTTGCCGTCAATTTGAAGCCCGTTGTTGTCAATCACAGCGCATAGATTATCAAGCTGATAGTGAGCGGCAAACATCGCCGCTTCCCAGACTATTCCCTCTGCAATCTCGCCGTCACCCAACACCGCGTATACTCTGTAGGGGGCGTTAGAAATTTTTCCCGATAACGCCATTCCGCAAGCGGCTGAAAACCCCAAACCAAGAGAGCCTGTGCTCATATCAACACCCGGGACTTTCAGCATATCGGGGTGCCCTTGAAGTCGAGAACCGATTTTCCTCAAATTTTTAAGCTCCTCCACCGGGAAAAATCCACGTTGCGCTAATACAGAATATAACGCCGGCGCGGTATGCCCCTTTGACAACACAAAACGGTCACGGCTTTCAAGAGCCGGATTTGTCGGCTCAACATTCATACGGTTCATATAAAGATAAGTGAGAATGTCGGCAATAGATAAAGAACCGCCCGGATGCCCGCTTTTGGCGTTAAAAGTGGACTCGATAATTCCCATTCTCACCTTCGTGGCAGTGATTTGAAGCTGTTTTTTAATTTGCGCATCCATAATCTTTAGTTATTTCCTCTCTTCGTTTCAAAACATTTTTGAATATATAATCTATTATCTCCGAAATTGCGTGATTATTATTATGTGTCACCACCATGTCGGCAACCGCCTTTACCGATTCCTCGGCGTTGTCCACCGCTATTCCCATATCGGCGTATTCGAGAAGCTCAATGTCGTTCATAAAATCGCCCGCGGCAACGGTAAACAGCCCGTCACCAATAAACGGCAACATTTTTAACATTCCACTGCCCTTATTAACGTTTTCGGGCAACAGCTCATAATAAACCGGTGCCGAACGCACCCAACAAGCATTTTTACTGCAATGTTCTTGCGTAAAATCGATAAGACTGTCTATATTTTCGGGGCAATCTATGAATAAAACTTTCTGCCAATCCGTTGGCGGAATCTCATCTAACGTTGTTTCTATGGGAATGACTTTTCCGAAGCTTAGGTGTTTTTCTTCAAGCGCGTTGTTGCGCAAAAGATAAACATCGTCACCACGCAAAATCTCAATAGCGCAGGTGGGGAATTTTTCAAACACCAACTCAATATAGTTTTTTGTCTCGGGTTTCAACGAACAACACCAAAGTTGTTTGTTTTTCTTAAAGTCATAGACGGCTGCCCCGTTAAAAATCACTGCAGGGCAGTCTATATCCAACTTTTCGGCAATAAGTCGCGCCATTGAAACACCTCTGCCTGTGGCGATGGTGAAAGCTCCCCCCGCCGCCCTCAGGGCATTTATTGCCGCTATGTTAGTGTCCGTGAGTTCGTGAAAATCATTAAGCAATGTCCCGTCCACATCGGTTATTAACAAGACTTTACTGATTTCAATATCGCTTAATCTCTTTTTCATATCATGAACTAATACTCCGTAATAATTTTAAAAAATATTCGGGCAGTGGGGCAGAAAATTCAAGCTCTTCCCCCGTTCGCGGGTGTGAAAACCCGATTGTCCGCGAATGCAGGCACTGACCTTTAAGCCATTTCGGCTTACCGTTGCCGTACACATCGTCACCTAAAACAGGATGCCCTATATGCGCCATGTGTACGCGAATTTGGTGGGTTCGCCCTGTCGTAAGTCTCAAGCGCAAATGGGCGGCTTTGTCATATTGCTCAATAATTTTGTAATGTGTTACAGCACTTTTTGAATTTTTCGCTGTTACTGTCATCTTTTTTCTGTCACGCGTGTCTCTGCCAATCGGGGCATCAATGGAGAAATATGTTTCTGACAGCTCACCGGGTTTTCCTGCAACAACTGCTTCATATTCTCTTTTAAGTTTTCTGTCTTTGATTTGGGCGGCAAGGGCGTTGTGGGCAAAATCGTTTTTAGCGACAACCAACAATCCGCTTGTGTTCATGTCTAAGCGATGAACGATTCCGGGGCGCAACTCGCCGTTAATTCCCGAAAGGCTATTACCGCAATGATATAACAGCGCGTTCACCAATGTCCCGTCTTTGTGGCCGTGCGCCGGGTGAGTCACCATGCCGCGCGGCTTGTTCACGACTAACAGTTCTTTGTCCTCAAAAATTATGTCTAAGGGAATGTCTTGTGCCACTATGTCAACAGTTTCGGGTGGCGGCAAACTCACTTCAATCAAGTCATTCGCATTAATTTTATAGTTCTTTTTTACCGCTCTTTTATTTACAAGACAATTTCCGCCCTCAATCAAGATAACGGCGGCGTTTCTTGTGCTGCTTAATTCTTGCGAAATATATTTATCAATCCGCAAGCCGCTTTCAGTGGGTTTAAAAATGAATTCTCTCATATTTTCAGACAGGAGCGGTGTCGTCTGTTTGCTCTGTGTCGTCTGTTTTTTCTGTGTCATCTGTTTGCTCTGCTATCGGTTTCTTTTGGAAGAAAAGTGCGCACAACATCAATGTCGCCCCGACAACGGCACAAATGTCAGCCAAATTAAAAACAGGAAAGTTAATAATTTTAAAGTCGATAAAATCAACGACATAGCCGCTTATTACGCGGTCGATTAAATTACCTGTGCCGCCGGCGACAACCAACGCAATCGACCAAATCGTGAGTTTTGTTTTCTCGCTTTTGTTAAATAACAGCCCGAGCAAAACAATCACAAAAGCGCATGAAATCGCTATTAAGAGCAACTGTTGCCCTTGAAATATGCCAAACGCGGCACCGGTATTTTCAACATAAGTAAAGTTCAACACTTCATGACCGCCAACACTGATAAGAGGAATAGACCTCACGGGCATAAGATAAACCACCGCAAGCCATTTTGTCAACTGGTCTAAACCAATCAAAACAAGAGAAACCAAAAGTGCGACCGCCGGCGTACCGCCGGAAGAAGACCGAGAATATGTTTGTTCTTTTTTCGACAGCCCACGCGCGGGTTGAACTTCAGCTTTCGGCGTACCGCCGGTGGTAGATTTTTCTATATCCTCTGTCATATTTTCAGACTGCCCTTTCTGCACAAATGTGCTTAGCTTTTCGTTATAAGATTATACGGGAAGGCTTTTTTTGCCTTAATTGCTTCGGTGTCATCGCTAAAGTTTTCTGCTGAATTTTTCTTTAAGAAGAACCCGAATCCCTTGCTTTCTTTTTCGTTTTCGCCGTCAGAATCGATTTCAATTGAACTTGTTGAGGACAGTTTTTGCTTTTCGGGTTTAGCCCCAAATATTTCGGCGAGACCTTTTTCAAGGCGAAACTCACCGCTATCGGTTTCAGAGTCGTTTTCTGTTTCATTGCGCGAAACTGACTTGAAGGTTTTTGTTTTGTCAATTTCCGAATTGTCTGTTTCCGGCTCGTTGGTTTCTGTTTTGACGACTTCTGGCTTATCGGGCTCTGCTTTAGGGGCTTTTGCGACCGGCGGCTCGCTGACTGTCCTGGGGGCAGCTTCTGCCTTGGTTTTCTTTAGGGTTTCGCCGCCTGCTTTATGTTCAAACAAGGTTTTTTTAATATAATCGTTTTTGTATTTTTCGGGCATTTCGATTATGTCATCGCTGACACGTTTTAGTGCCGCAATTATTTTTTCTCTGAACTCATTGACTTCTGTTTCTGTTTGATATAGCAGTTCGCGTTGAATATCGTTTTGAACTTTAAGGTCGTCTGAGATTTGTTTTGCTTTTTCTCTTGCCGTGCTTATAAGTTCTTGTGCTGTTTCTTTCGCTTCTCTCTCTAATGTCTCGTTTTCTTGAATAAGCTGTTCTTTGTCGCTTGCTAACTTAGCTAATATTGTGTCTTTTTTCTCATTAGCATCGTTGACGAGTTTTTCAGCTTTTTCTTTTGCTTCGGCAACCACTTTGTTCCCTTGTTTTTGCGCGCCGAGCAGTGCATCTTTTAAAGCGTCTTCATCGTTTCTGTATTTACGAACTTCGTTCTTTAAAACCTCAAGTTTTTTCTTCAAAGTTTCATTGTCATCATTTAACTTTCTAAAGTCGTTAGCAACTTCCACTAAAAACGACTCTACCTCATCGGCATCATAGCCTTTGAAGCTCTTTTCAAACCTGCGTTCTCTAATTTCGCTCTCTCTCATGTTTTTAGACTTCTCCCTTCTCGATTTATTAATACATATCGGTGGTAGCGGCACTTTCAAGGTCTTCAATTATTTCACCCGAAATGTCAACATCATATGGTGTCAGCATGTACATGGCATTGCCGATTCTTTTAAACTTTCCGCCCGTTGCATATGTCGCGCCGGCAAAAAAGTCAAGAAGGCGGCAGGTTGTTGCCTTATTTGTGCTATCAAGATTAAGCACTATCGCTTTTCTTAACTTAAAATAATCAATAATTTCACAGCCATCTTCATACTTTTGCGGCTTAAACACCACGATTTTAAGCTGAGTCGTCACAGGGACACTCACCTCTCTGTCATAATTGCTCGGGTCAGAATCATGCCTACGCCTTTGCATTGACGAGATATCGTCAAAATAATTTTGTTCGTCCACCACCTGCTCCTCTTCATCGGTTCCGGTGAACTTACGCATAAATTCTTTGATGCTTGCCATCTTAACACCATTCCTTTTCAATAAATTTTAAGCATTCTGTCTAAAGAGCGCGGAGCCGAGCCTTACAATGTTCGCGCCGTGCTTTATGGCGGCTTGATAGTCGCCAGACATTCCCATAGACAATATGTCGGCATTAAATTTTGCCTTTAATTTTTGAAACAGCCCGTTCATTCTCTCAAAATAGCGTTCACTGTTCATTGGTGGTGGGATTGTCATAATGCCTCTAACTCTGAGGTTTTCAAAGGCGTTAAGTGTGCTTATGAATTCCTCAACTACGCTATATTCTCCCGAAATTCCGCCTTTAGTCTGCTCATTTGCGATATTTACCTCAACGAGAACGTCCATGCTCAGGGAATGTTTCTTCGCCTGCCTGTCTATTTCGGCGGCGAGTTTTAGGCTGTCAACCGACTGAATTAAGTCTACCTTATCAATTATATACTTTACTTTGTTAGTTTGCAAGCCCCCAATGAAGTGAATTTCGGCTTTTTTTGTATATTTTTCGCGTTTTGAGAGATATTCTTGCACTCTGTTCTCGCCTAAAAGCTCTATACCTAAAGAAAGTGCCTTATTCACCATCTCGGGTTCAACGTTTTTTGTCACCGCCATTAAGCGAACCTCGTCTTTGATGTTATATTTGAGTTTAGTTTCGTTAATATTGTTGATAATAAGTTTATAATTCTCGTTCATCGACGATTTTCCCCTCATATAAGTCAACTCCGCTCACCATCACTATGTTGTAAAGAGACAGATAACCGGGCTGTTCTGTGGTGTCTTCGACAATCACAAAGTCCTCTTCGTTTAAGAGTATTTTAACTTTAACAAAGACTAATTCAACCCCCACCCTGATAAGCACGCCCTGCTCGCCGCTGTCGTTAAACCGCAACGCACTGCGACTTATGCGAAGCCCTTTATAATTATTCATGAGCAGATTAAATTGCGCTGTGCGGCTTTGCAAAAACTCGTCAGTCAATATATCGCACTCAAAAATTATTATACTATCATCGCCATTTTGGTTAACACTTTTAACCCTAACATCAGTGACTTTTGAGCTTGAACCCAAGCGCAACCGCATATCAAGCCCTACATAAACGCCGCGCGTTTGCGCTGAATCGAAAATGCCAACCAATTGCCACTTATAATTATCTATCATCTTCCCGATAACGTTGTCGGGGACAGGGAGTTGTGGGTTTCTTATGACTTCTTCGAGCTGTTCTTTCGTAAAATCTTTAATGTTTTGCGTGTTTATCCTGCCCTCATAGCCGTCAACCTTGCTCACGAAATAGCCGGGGGCATCGGCTATAACATTGCTCGGCAATCTGCTTATCTGCGCTCTTAATGACGTTATATCGTTGCTAAGCTCAGCCGCTTTGCCGCCAAACGAGTTATATGTACCCCTGACTATTTCTCTTTTGCTGTTGAGAGACAAGAAGTTATTTTTGAAACTGTTTATGTCCTCAAAATTACCCACAGCCACACGGCTCATAAGTGCGGAATGATTGTTAACGAGTTGATTTGAAAGCGTGTCAATTTGTGAGTTGTCGGTGTTTTTGAGGGTTTCGGCATCTTTTAAAATCTTTATCTGCTCTTCAATTTGCGTTATTTTGTTTTGCAACATAATGTCGTTTCTGCTGTTATAGCTCTTAGCGATAACCGAGTTTTTTGCAAGCTTTGTCCCATCGCGATGGGTATAGGCGATTTCTCCCACGTTAATAACTCTTATAATTGACTCATCACGTGCAAAAACACCTTTAAAGGGCAAAGCTTGAGTGGTTTCATAAAGCAACGCCACCTCTGTTCTGTTGGTTGAGGTGAAGTAAGAGACCAACCGCGACACAAGCACAACCACAACAAATAGAAAGAACAACATGGGAACGACAAACGTCAACACGCTTTTTCGTCTTGTTTTCTTTCCCTCCTGAGGTGACTGAGTTCCGACTGCGCCGGTTTTTGCTTTATTAATCCCCAATTTTTCAGACATTCCCTTCTTCCTTCTCGAAAACATCGAATATTGTCAATGTTTTAAGCGGTGCTATGGTGGAAATTGCGTGTTTGTAGATGAGGTTTTGTTTTCCGTCAGAATCTAAAATGACGGTATAGTTGTCAAAGCCTCTAACAGTCCCTTTAAACTGGAAACCGTTAGTGATGTAGATTGTGACAGGTATCTTCTCTTTACGCGCTTGGTTTAAAAAGACATCCTGAAGATTTATGTCTTTTGCCATTTTAATCCCCCCATTCAAAAGGTATTTGATTTAGTATAACATACTTTCTTAAAAATTACCATAGATTTTTAGTATTTTTTATTATTTTTTTTGTTTTTTCATAAATTTCATTAAAATTTGTGTTATTATCGCTGATTAGCCAGTTGATTCTCTTGTCGCGGCGCAACCAGGTGAGTTGGCGTTTGGCATATCTTCTTGTGCTTTGTTTTAGGTTTTCGACACATTCTGAGAGGGGGGCAGTGCCATCGATATAGGGTTTTAACTCTTTATGCCCAATCGCCTGCGCCGCTGTCGGGAGTTTCATTCTTAAAAATGCACGCGCTTCTTCAACCAACCCTGTTTTTAACATTTCGTCAACCCTGCTGTTAATCCTCTCATATAAAAGCGCGCGCGGCGAATAGTCTAACCCGATGAGCAAAGGCGCGTAAGGTGAGGGAACAGCGCGGCTTAAAAGCTTATGCTCACTCATGGCTTTCCCCGACATTTTTTGAACTTCAATGGCTCTTATAATTCGCGAAAGATTGTTTTCGTGCAATTTTGAAGCTGTTTCGGGGTCTTTTTCTCTGAGTTGTTCCAACAAGGCGCGGTTCCCCTGCTTTTCGGCGAACTGCCGCAACTCCTCGCGAAATTCATAGTCGGCACCCGTATCATCGAAAGTTATATTATCAACCAAACAGGAAATATAAAGCCCTGTTCCTCCTGCTATAATCGGCAGTTTTCCTCTCAAAGCAATGTCGGCAATTTTCGCCCTCGCCGCCTTAAGATAATCGGCAACAGAAAACGCCGCTTCAGGCTCAGCAAAGCCAATTAAGTGGTGTGGCACTTTGCTCAGCTCGTCTGCCGTGGGTTTAGCTGTGGCAATGTCCATGCCCTTATAAATTTGCATTGAGTCTGCCGAAACAACCTCGCCGTCAAATTCAGCCGCTATGCGAACAGCAAGAGAAGTTTTCCCCGAAGCCGTCGGCCCGCAAACGACAATAATTCTAAACTCGCTGTTCAATACACAGCCCCCTTATCTCCCGAACATTTTCTCGATTTCATGTTTCTTTAAAATAAGAACGATTGGTCTTCCGTGAGGGCAAAACCTGATTGACTCGTCTGTCCAAACGGCGTTTGCAAGAGCGGCTAAGTCATCGAGAGAGTTCTTGTCATTCGCCTTAATAGCTGATTTACAGGCAATTGAGTGAAGAACATCATCGAAAATTCCCAAAGAATTTTGCTTCATGGCGGCGTTGCCGGTTTTTAACGTTTGCGCCAATTCAGTTACTAATGCGTTCAAATCCTCACCCAAAAGAAGCGACGGCACTGCCGCCACCTGCACAGCATATTCCCCCACAACAATAATGTCAAATCCAATCTCTGACAGCAAGCTTAAATTCGCGCTTATGGTGTCAACATCGGCGTTTTCAAGCTCAATGACTGTTTCTTCCGCCAACAACTGTGACGAGTTCACCAAGCGAGATTTAAGGCTTTCAAACCTTATTCGCTCGTGGGCGGCGTGTTTGTCTATAAGTATAAAATCATCATCGTTTTGGCAGAGCAGATAGGTTTTAAACAGCTCTCCTATCAGTTTCAACTCGCTTATTTGAGACTCTTCAAGTCGTTCCTGCCGCAAAATTTCGGGCAATCTTGTTGACTTAAACTGACGTGGCGACACTTCGGGTTGCTTTATTTTTTGCGACTCTTCAATTTGAAATTGCGGCTTATTAATTTTTTCTTGTGGAATGTCAAGCGGCGTTGCCGTATAAGCTTGTTTAGTTGAGCTAAACGTGATTTTATTAACATTTTCGCGTGACGGCAGGGTGTACTCCCCCTCACCGCTCGTTTGCAAAGTCTCCGCGCTCCTAAAACTGACGGGCTTTTTATTGTCGGCGTTTAGTATAGCGTTTTTGACTGCAAAATATACGGTATCGAAAATCAAGTTTTCGTTAGAGAACCTAACCTCGGTTTTAGCCGGGTGTATATTAACATCAACGCAGGAAAAGTCAACCTCTATATTTATTATGCAAGCCGGAAATTTCCCCGTAGGGACAGTCCCCCTAAAACCGCTTTCAACCGCCGCCATTAACGCCAACGATTTTATGTATCGGCGGTTGACATAAAAATACTGCATTGTGCGATTCGCGCGCGCGAAATGTGGCGATGAAACATAACCGGTAACATGAACCCCATTTTGACTATATTGCGTTTCAATAAGTCCTGCGGCAAATTGTTTGCCGAAAATCGCGTATATTGAAGAGTAGATTTGCCCGTCACCGTTTGTAATTCTCAGCGGCTTATTGTCGCGGATAAACCTAAAGCTGATTTCGGGGTGAATTACCGCCAACTTGTCAACAACCGCTTGAACGGCGTTTCCCTCAGAAACGTCCTTTTTCAAGAACTTGAGCCTTGCCGGTGTATTGAAAAACAAATCTCTTATTATAATAGTAGTGCCGTTCGGGCAACCCGACTCATCGTGAGACAGCTCATTTAAACCCTCGATTTTATAACTGCCCCCACGATTAGCATTTTGCACCCGCGACATTAGCTCTACTCGCGAGACCGCCGCCACAGATGCCAACGCTTCGCCGCGAAAACCCATAGTCGCTATGCTGTCTATGTCGTCTTTTCCGCTGACTTTGCTGGTTGCATGGCGCAAAAACGCTGTGGGCAGTTGCTCAAAAGCAATTCCGCAACCATTATCGGTAACACGGATAAAGCTTATCCCACCATTCATAATTTCAATGCTTATTGAAGTAGCCCCCGAATCAATCGAATTTTCAACCAACTCTTTCACAAGCGAAGCAGGCCGGTCAATAACTTCACCGGCAGCGATTAATTCAGAAACATTTTTGCTTAAAACATTAATTACAGGCATTTTAGATTCCTTTTGTGGTTAATATTACCAAAGGCTTTATCTTTTATGATTTTTTTGGTGTCAGCGAGAGTTCGTATCCCAAGGCATCAACGTATTTCAGCAGGGTTCTAAGGGTAGGACTTTGTTTTTGTGCAGAACCTTTTTCAATTCGACTAATTGACTGTTGTGGAAGCCCTGTGATATTATGCAACTCCTTTTGTGTAACTTTGTTAGACTTACGAGCCTCGGCTAATTTTTGCCTAAAAGCGTACTCTCTTTCAAATTCGTCATACGCTTTACGTGCGACAGGGTCGGAATCAAGCAAAGCATTTAATTCCTTTAATTCCTCTTCAGGATTTACTTTTATAAACGGCATATAGCAACCCCCTATATTAAATTTCGCTCTTTTGCTCTTTGAATCGCTTTGTTAAGTTCAAATTGTTCAGCTTTCCCTTTTTGTTTTTGACAAGCGTGAAGAAAATAAACATTGTCAGCATCGGCGATAACATACATTATACGATTATCGGAAAATTTAATTTCCCATAACTTGCCTTTTAGTTGCCTTGTGTCTAATCTTTCAAATGCTTCCAACCCGTCTTCGATTATTTTATGTCTTATCCCGTAGCCTGTCGAACGCTCAGAAACAGGTAAAGCACTTAGATATTCTTTAATTAAATTTTTGCCGCCTGTGGTTATATAATCAATGATGTTCATACGCAATCTTCCTTACAATCCTATTATACATCATATTAGCTGTATTGTCAATGGATAATCTGTTAATTCCTAATTCACCTCGACACTGTTCTTGCCCTATGGAATAGTATAACATAATTCAAAGACAACTGTCAACTCTCCACTGTCCACTGTCAACTGCCGTCAATTGCTCCCCGTTTTCATCGCGACAGATGAGCATTGCGTTGTTGTCTACTGAAATTGCGGTTGTTTGTTTTTGTGTGCCGTCAGGCTCTTGTGTTGTTACTTTTTGCCCTATTGTTATGCAGTTGTCGATATATTCTTGCCTGTACTCTTTAAAGTCAGAGAAAATCACAGTTTCAAGCTCTTTTAAAATTTCGCACAAAAGCACGTCAGGCTCGACTCGTTTATCAAAAACGTCACAAAGCCCTGCCGCTTTATCTAAAGCGTTCTTGATAAAAAAATCCGCGTTTTCAGAGAGGTTGATGCCAATCCCCGAAATAACACTAAAGTTGTCACCAAATGAACGGCTCTCGCATAAGATACCACAGACCTTTTTCGCGCCCTCAAAATCAGGCGCGGTGAGCAAAATGTCATTCGGCCACTTTATAACCGGAAAGACGGATTTTTTCGGCGTTTCAAAAACTCGCTTGATTGCCCTTAAAACCGCAACGGCGTTAAGTGCGGTCAGCGGCAGGGGATTTTTGATGTCTTTAAGCAAATATGAAAAGGTGAGTGAGCCTGTCGCGCTGAGCCATCGCCGCTCAAATCTGCCTCTTCCGTTAGTTTGAACTCGCGCAACCACCACTGTTTTGTGCGGCAAAGAAGAAAGGTTTTCTTTCATATAGTCGTTGGTTGAGCAAAGTTGTTCAAAACGCAAAACATTAAACATATTTTCGGGCAACCTCCGGGAACCCTTTTTATTCAGGGCCTATATTCTACAATATTCATCACAATTTCACCCGCGCTTGATATTTCGATTATGCCGTATGTCGGTGGGTTTTTGCCCCTTGGGTTGTCAAGTGAGCCTGGATTCATTACATATATGCCGTCAATGAGGGCAGTCTTAAAAACGTGGGTGTGACCATACAGCGCGATTTCACAGTTGTGATACGCCGCCTTTTCTAAAAGGGTTTCTACCCCCACATCAATGTTGATGTTATAACCGTGGTTGCAATAAATGCGGCAGGTTTCAAGGTTCGCCACCAACTCCTCGTCTAAGTCGCCGAAATCGCAATTGCCCTTCACGATTAAAAATTTTTTGTCGGAATGTGTAGCGGCGACATCGAAAAACTCGTTTTGCCCGTCACCCAAATGAATAAATAAGTCTGCATTTAAATTTTGCTCGACAACGTTATTAAACGCGCGAAAATTTCTGTGGGTATCTGAAACAACGACAATTTTCACTCATAACACCTCCGTTGAATTTCTTAAATATACTAATATAATACCAAAATAAAACCTTAATGTCAATAAAATTTCTGAAATCAGGGTTATATTTTATTTTAACAGCAAATAAACTATAAGGAGGAAAATGCAATGACCGGTATGGACAAAATGCTCGACATGCTCAGCGGACGTTTGGGAGTGTCCGGCGACACGCTTAAGAACACTATTCAAAGCGGCAACGTCAACAATCTGCTTTCGCAGATGAAACCGAGCGATGCCGCCAAATTCAAAAGTATGATGAATAATAAAAACGGCATCGAAAAAATAGTGAAATCGCAAATGGCAAAAGACTTGATGAAACAGATGAAAACATAGATTGCAAAGGGGGCGCATTATTTATGGACATGGAAAATATAGCGCAACTTTTACAAACGATGTTGTCGTCTGACAACACAGAAACCGACACGCCGTTTAACGGCGAGAGCGAAAACGCCGATGGCGAAAACAACGGGTTCGGCGACTTCTTTTCGGGAATAGACCTTGATATGATAATGAAGATGGGTGAAGTTTTCTCGAAGTTGCAACAACATGATAAAAACGTCAGTCTGCTTATCGCGCTGAAACCTCACATGCGCCCTGAAAATCAAGAGAAAATCGAAACAGCAATACGCCTTGTGAGGATTATGGGGCTAATCCCACATATAAAAGACATGGGTCTTATGGATAAAATATTCTAAATTAAATAGCACGTTTGTGCAGAAAGGGCATGGTTTAATACATGGAAAAAACGATGTGGAGCGTAGACAATATGTCTCCCGGCGAACTCGAAAAAAAGCAGGAGGCATATGCGAAACAGGCTTTAGAAATGGCAAAGCGCGGTAAAACAATGCCCGAGAGTCCAAAACCCAAAAACATAATCCCAAGCACAATGCCCGAGGTGCAAAAATCTAAAAACATAGTCTCAAGCACAATGCCTGAGGCGCAAAAATCTAAAAACATAGTCTCAAGCACAATGCCTGAAAGTCCGAAATCCAAAAACATAATCCCAAGCACAATGCCTGAAAGTTCGAAATCTAAAAGCATAGTTGTCGATAATTCTGATAAAACCATTAATATATCCGCAGGCAAAAGTCATTTCGTTGAAAGCGAAAATGTTAACAAAGAGCTGAATAAAATGGTTGAAGAAAAAATCATAAAAACCGAAAAACAAGAAGAACAAAATAGATTCGGCGACCTTGATGAACTGCGCACGATGATTGAAAAAGAGCTTCAAAGGTCGGCACGAAAAAGCAAGCACGCGCCATCAAAAGCCCACGGTGGAGAAAAATTAGAAGCCCTCTTTGACATCAAAACCGTGATTGAAAACGAAATCGAAATTTTAAGGCAGAAAAAGAAACCAAGACCACCGGTGATTGTTGTGGAAGAACCACAAATTAATCTAAACGCCGTTATTGTGGAAGAGCCGCAAATTAACTTAAAAGCGCAAGCGGTTGTGGTAAAAGAAGCTAAAGTTTCACCGCAAGCGGCAGTCGTTGTAGAAGAGCCGCGAATCTCTCCACAAGCGGCAGTCATTGTAGAAGAGCCGCGAATTTCACCGCAAGCCGCCGCTGTTATTGTGGAAGAGCCGACTGCTTGTGAGATTGCGACTGAGAGTTGCAGGGGTTTTGCGGTTGCCGGTGAGACATTCCATGAGCCGAGTGCTTGCGAGATTGCGACTGAAGCTTGCAGGGGTTTTGCGGTTGCCGGTGAGACATTCCATGAGCAAAATGCTTGTGAAGTTGCGACTGAAAGTTGCGGTGTGAGTTGTTCAGAACCGAAAATAGCCGCCGATTGCGAAGAGTTAATCGATGTGCGAAAAATAGCGGGTCGCCGCCGCGCGCAAAGGGTCAGAGAACGCCCACCTAATTTCACGGAATACATAAACAAACATAACGAAAGGGTAGACAGCCGACATGAGCGCGGCGGTGAGAGATGTTGCGAACATTCGAGAAACAGGGGCAAAAAAAACCGCCCTTCGACTTAACCGCGATTTTGGCGGACGAAGATAAGCGGTTAATCGCAATTTTAATGTTAGTTCTGTTCAACCAAAAAGCAGATATTATTACGATTATGGCTTTGGGGTACGTATTGTTCAGTTGACGAACAATTGACAATTGACGAACAATTGACAATTGACGAACAATTGACAATGTACAATTGACAATTGACAATTAAGAGTTTTATAGCCTTTCCGTCTGAATTTTATTTCGGCTACGGAAAGGCTATAATAATTTGCCGGCAGCACGTTGGTTGACAAATTTTAAAAAAAGGGTTATAATATTAATGCCAATTGTCAATTGTACATTGTCAATTGTCAATTGCCATAGGGGGGTTAATTATGAAGCCAACTGAAGAAAATATACTATACACACAAATAAACATACTAACAGGATTGTTTGAGTTCACAGATATAACAAAAGAGCAATTTAAAAAAGCTGTCACAGAACACGATGTTATAGGATTTGTCAGAAGAATGTATGGGCTTTTTCACGAAGAAGGAATAATGAGAAATATGTATGATACTTGTGAATATCTGAAAAACAGGGGGATAACAGTAAATGTCGTTGAGGAATAAAAAACTGTTAAAAAATGGGATGGTTTTGTATCATGGCAGTAATGAGGTTGTGCAATATCCCGAAATAAGAAAAACCATGGGCTATAAAGACTTTGGAGATGGATTTTACACCACCGTGGAAATAAAACAAGCAAAGACTTATGCCATAAGAGTGGACAAGCGGTTTAGAGAGTTAAACGGTAATGTGAGTTATGAAACATCGCACCCTGTAGTAAACATTTATAAAGTTTCTACAATAGAAGATTTAAATATAAAGCATTTCAAAGACGCAACTGTGTCTTGGTTAAGGTTTGTATGCAGAAATAGAGACATAAATATAAAAGATAAAAATAAACATGGTAAAGATATAATAATAGGAAAAATTGCAGATGATGACACAAAGAGGGTATTAGATGAGTATATGTATGGAGATAAGAGTTTGTACAGAGAAATCGCTAAGATGAAGGGGTTAACCGTAGAACAAGAAGTAATAAGCAGACTATTGACCGATAGATTAGAAGAACAGCTTCTTTTTGCAACTCAAAAGGCGTTAAGCAGGATTATTTTTATCGGAAAGGAGAGCCTTTTAAATGGAAAATGGGTACGGTAATAGAAATAACACAGCGATATGGCATCACAAACAGCTAAAAATTAAAGCTGTAATAGAGTCTATATCAAAACAATCTAAAACAAAAAGAGAAAATGTGTTAAAAAATTTCTTATCATCTAAAACATTTGAGGTGTTTAATAGTTCAGACACAATGTATTTAGATAGCACAACATATATAGTGCAGTTGTTTTATTACGAATCTACAAAAGACTGGGAGGCTTGGAGAAATTATACTCCTTAATGGCTAAAAACAGAAAAGGCGGTACACATTATGAAACTTTATAACAAACTGCGTGTTCAGCATAAGCGGTTTATTTATCATGGCTATAAAATATATGATGGTGGATTTTCTTTTCATTTCAGCATGGACGACATTGAATTTAAGCCTTCGTGGCGGCATAGCTTGCCTGTTTTCGATGTCCCCTTTTATTCAAATTTGGTTTTCAACTTAGGAATGGTTGAGCTTGTCAGCTACTGGAAAGCCGCTTGTTGCCCGACAGTTGAGGTGCGTTGCGGTTACTTAGATGACTTTCAAATTAATTGGTGGAAGAAGTTGTATAAAAATGGGCTCGGTGAATTTTTCTATATGAACAACATTGAGCCGGACGATGATTTCATTGACATTAAAGCTTTGAATAATTCGGGAATGTCGCCGACTGCCCCTGACATTTCTGCTTTAAGCGGCTGTTTAATCCCGGTTGGCGGCGGCAAGGACAGTGTTGTTACAATGCAAATGCTCAAAGCTTACGGTGACAATCTTTGTTATATGCTCAATCCGCGAAAGGCGGCAATTTCCACCGCTCACCTTGCAGGCTTTTCAGACAATGAAATCATTATTTTCAATCGCACTATAGATAAAGAATTGCTAAGACTGAATAAAGAAGGTTATCTTAACGGCCACACGCCTTTCTCAGCGATTATCGCGTTTTCAAGCTATATTGCGGCATATTTAACCAAGAAAAAATACATCACGCTGTCAAATGAAAGCAGTGCAAACGAAGGCAACGTAGCAGGGAGCAAAATCAATCACCAATACAGCAAAAGCACTGAATTTGAATCCGATTTCAGACATTACACCAAATATTCTTTTGGAGTTGCGCCTGAATATTTCAGCCTTTTAAGACCGCTTAACGAGTGGCAGATTACTAAAAAGTTTATGTCTTATGGGGGAATGGCACGCCAGTTTCAAAGTTGCAATGTTGGGACTAAAACCGATAGTTGGTGTGGCGTTTGTGCAAAGTGTTTGTATGTTTATATTATGCTTGCGGCTTTCTTGCAAGACGTTGAATTGGTTGAAATTTTCGGTGTTAATATGCTTAAAAACGAGGATTTGTCGGGAATGTTAGATGCCCTTGTATACGAAAGCGCGGATAAACCGTTTGAGTGTGTCGGCACAAGAGAAGAAATTAGACACGCCTTGAAAATGGCATATAAGTTGCGCGAAGGAAAAGAAATTCCTCCTATGTTGTCAAGATTTATAGAGCAAAACGGGAGTCAAACAAACAACGAAATAGACTTTTATTTCGACAAAAATAACTTTGTTCCGCAGGAGTTCCTGCATCTTTTTGATGAATGGAGGGCGAAAAATGACGAGTAAATTAAGGGCTTTCTTTGAGGGTAAAAAAGTGTTAATTTTGGGGTTCGGCCTTGAAGGAAAATCAACGTATAAGCTGTTAAAAATGCTTGATTGCGCTGCGTTGGTTGCCGTTGCCGATGCGAAACCGCTTCCCGAAGAGCTTGATTGCCTTAAATTCACGGGCGACGAATACGAACAACGTGTGAAAGAGCTTGAAAGCGAAACAGAATATGACATCATAATGAAGTCGCCGGGCATTGCCCTTTATGACAGGGTGAACGAGTCTCAAAAATCGAAAATCACCTCACAAAGCGACTTGTTCTTGCGATTTTATGAGGGGAATGTCGTGGGCGTAACCGGAACCAAAGGCAAGTCTACAGTGTCGGCACTTATTAACCACATTTTAAATAACTGTGGCAAAAAGGCAATTTTAATCGGAAATATCGGAATACCTCCGTTAGAGAACTTGTCCCACTATGATGACAACACCATAGTTGTAATCGAGTTATCGGCGCAACAGTTAGAGTATGTCAAAGCCTCGCCGCGCATTGCTGTTTTATTGAATATATACCCTGAACACTTAGACCACTTCACCGATTTTGAGGCCTATAAGGCGGCGAAGGAGAATATTTTTAAACAGCAAAAACCCGGTGACGTTTTAATATATGATGAAACCCTCAAAGCACCGCCGAATATAAAAACAAAGCTCATCGGGGCGCACAACCTATATAATATAGCCGTTGCTCTTAAAGCCGCGACTTTATGTGGGGCAGGAGTAAATACAGCAATAAAAGCGGCTGAAACATTTTCACCGCTTGCGCACAGGCTTGAGCCTTTAGGGCTTGAAAACGGCATTGAGTATGTAAATGACAGCATAAGCACAATCCCCCAATCAACAGTAAACGCGCTTAAAGCCCTCCCTGACACAGATGTTTTAATTGTCGGCGGTGTTGACAGGGGCGTTTGTTATGATGACTTGTTCGAGCATTTAGAAAAAGACGAAAATTTAAAGTTTTTAATCGCGCTACCCGGGGCAGGAAGGCGTATAGCCGCGTGTTTCGATAACGTCCACACTGCCCACCGATTTGAAATTTATTTGGCAAGCGACTTAAAAGATGCGGTAGAGTTCGCCAAAACGGTGGCGAAAAAACGCTGTTTGCTTTCCCCTGCCGCCGCGAGTTATGATGCTTATAAGAACTTTGAGGAGCGCGGAGAGCATTTTAAAAAATTGGTTAAATTGCACAAATAATATGTTCCAAATTTTACTTGATAAAATTTGCTATTTAATGTATAATAGTAGTGTTATTATTTTATAGGAGGAAATTAAAGATGGCAGTAAAAGTGGCAATTAACGGGTTTGGGCGCATAGGGCGCTTGGCATTCAGGCAGATGTTCGGTGATGCAGGTTATGAAATAGTCGCGATTAACGACCTTACCGAGCCTAAAATGTTGGCTCATTTGTTAAAGTATGACACAGCACAAGGGCGTTATGACGGGCACACGGTTAAAGTTAGCGATGATTCTATTGTCGTTGACGGAACTGTTGTGAAAATCTATAAAGAGGCGAACGCTGAAAACCTTCCGTGGGGCGAACTCGGCGTTGACGTTGTGTTAGAATGCACCGGCTTTTATGTGAGCAAAGAAAAATCGCAAGCGCATATTAAAGCGGGCGCGAAAAAGGTTGTCATATCCGCGCCGGCAGGCACTGATTTGCCTACCGTGGTTTTCGGTGTTAACGAAAACATCATAAAATCAAGCGATACCATTATTTCAGCCGCATCTTGCACAACCAACTGTCTTGCCCCCATGGCGAAGGTGCTCAACGACTTTGCCCCTATTCAAACAGGCATTATGTCCACCATTCACGCTTACACGGGCGACCAAATGGTGTTAGACGGCCCACACAGAAAAGGTGATTTAAGACGTGCGCGTGCCGCCGCCGCCAACATAGTCCCGAATTCAACCGGGGCGGCTAAGGCTATAGGTTTGGTAATCCCCGAACTCAACGGGAAACTGATAGGCTCAGCACAACGCGTTCCCGTAATAACCGGTTCTTCAACTATTTTAGTTGCTGTTGTTAAAGGCAAAAACATCACTAAAGAAAGCATCAACGCCGCCATGAAGGCAGCCGCATCGGACTCTTACGGGTATACTGAAGATGAAATAGTCTCATCAGATGTTATTGGAATTTCTTACGGCTCGCTTTTCGATGCAACACAAACTATGGTCGCCCCAATCGGAGACGACCTCTATCAAGTTCAAGTCATCTCATGGTACGACAACGAAAACAGCTACACAGCGCAAATGGTAAGAACCATTAAATATTTCGCGGAAAAGTGACGAACAATTGACAATGTACAATTAACAATTGACAATTGTGGTGTCGCCGTTGGCGACGTATTTGGATTTATGGCAAATGTTGCCCTCTGAAATCCGTCCGCGCAAGCGGACACCATTAATTGTCAATTGTCCATTGTCAATTGTCAATTGCCATAAGTGTTCTTGATAACCACTTTAAAAACAAGGAGAATTTTGTTATGAAAAAGTTTTTTGATTTTAGCGGATTAAAGTCAATCGGTGGCTTTGATGTCAAAACGATGTCGCGCATTGGGGTTGTTGCCGCGCTTTATGTTGTGCTTACTATTTATATTGCCCCTATTGCTTATGGGCCTATTCAGTTCAGAATTTCTGAGGTTCTTATGCTGTTATGCTTTTTAAACCCTCAGTATATAATCTCAATGATTATCGGCTGTGCAACGGCAAATTTATTGGCATCGCCCTACGGAATGGCAGATGTTTTGTTAGGAACCATCGCAACCGGAATAGCGGCGGTCTTAATGGCAGGGTGCAAAAACATTTGGGTTTCAAGCATATTTCCGATTATCACAAACGCGTTAATAATAGGGTTTATGCTGTTCTTTTTATACAACGAACCGTTGGCGTTGTCAATATTAGCAGTTGGGTTCGGGCAGTTCGTTGTTATTACCGTTGCAGGCGTTCCGTTGTTCAGGTATTTATTTATGAGATACCCCGTTTTCATGAGGATTATCGGAGGGAGAGGACAATTGACAATGTACAATTGACAATTGACAATTGTGGTGTCGCCTTGCGGCGACGGATTTAAAATTATAAAAGCTACACCGCCCGACACTAAGTGCCGGGCGGTGAAAAACAAAAACCCATTGACAAAACACAAAAGATATGCTAAAATTAAGATAAAGAACTAAAGGAGGTGCTTTTGATGGCAACCGAAACATTTTATAAGCGAATAATTCTATCAAACGAAGCCGCCGAAAAATTAGCAGATGGCTTTGATAAACCAAGAGAACCCTATGTCCCCAAAAGCGACAGAGAGGAAATGCACAGGAGGAGCGATAGATGGTTAAAACGATACCTGTCCCCATCAGAGGGATTGTCGGAACAAAAAGAGAGCTAAACTTAAAATCAGCGATACAGTCCTTTTCTTGCAGGGATAATGAAGTCGAAAGTTTCTTAAAAAACAAAGCCATTGATTTTGAAGTACGGCATAAAAGCCGCACATATCTCATGCTTGACGAAGAGGAATCAGATGTAGATGAACCGATTATTTACGGCTTTTTCACCCTCACAATGAAAACCCTTGAATTGACTCAATCGCTGTCAAAATCCACAATAAAGAAAATTGACGGTTTCTCAAAAGATGTCCGGGCAACCGAAGCTATTCTGCTCGGTCAATTGGGGAAAAATAAAGATTATCAGACTCAAATAGACGGGCAATCTATTTTAGATGAAGCTATAGAAACCGTTTATGATATTCATAAGCTCGTTGGTGGGCGCATAGTTTTCCTTGAATGTGTTGAACACCCGAAATTGATTGATTTTTATGAGCGTAATGGCTTTATCTCTCTGCAAAAAAGCGGCGATTATCTTCAAATGATTAGGTATCTATAAGTTGACGAACAGTTGACGGCAGTTGACAGTTGACAATTGATAGTTGACAGTGATTGTAGGGGACGGGCTTGCCCGTCCCGAATGAACACCGAAATTATACACCGCCCGACACTTTTGTTGGGCGGTGGTTGGTTTGCGGTACGGGCAAGCCCGTCCCCTACGGCGTGTTTTCTTTGTGAAAATTTCGCAAAACTATTTACAAATATAGCAAAATATGGTATTATTAATCCATGAATAAAAATTGATGGAGGGAATGTCATGTTAAAAAATACATTGAAGCTAAGATTTGTTGCCACTGTTTGTGCATTTGCTATGCTTTTTACGGTCGCTTGCGATTCAGAAAATGCTAATGTCAACAGCGAACCTGCCATTCAAACTGAACAAACCCCGTCCGTTCAAGTTGAATCATTTACTGAATCGCCCGCACAAAGCGATGTCGGTGGTTTCCCGGTTTCCACGAAGGAAAGTGTTCACCCCGTTTTAGAAGAAAATCTTTGAAATGGGCAAGAGCAACTTTCCTGTTCTTGTGCCATATGTTCCAGCCCCACCCCCCGAACCCGAGAAGCAACCCATTACTAATGTAACAGAAGAAGACGAAGAAGAAGACGAAGAAGTTTATTATGAAGATGATTTTTTTGAAGAAGATTTCTTTATCGAAGACGAAGACGAAGTTGATTTTGACTTTGATTCTGACGATAGTTGGGACGATTACGAAGATGATTCACAAACGGAAAGCACTGATTCAAGCTCTGACTCAAACACCGCCGCGATTGATGACTTTTCAACCACTAATGTGCAGGTTGAGGAAGTTGAAGAAGGCGATATAGTTAAAACCGATGGCAAATATATCTATACGTCGTCCACTCGCACCGCAAGCGTAAATGTGGTTGAGACGAGCAACGGAAGAATGAGACGCATTGCCCATATTGAAAAAGAAAACGCAAGACCGATTGAACTTTTGCTGTATAAGGGTAGGTTAATTGTGTTTTGGGAAAAATCCGAATACAATATATATGGCAAAAATAACGACTACCTGCGTAAATATGAACACCAAATGGTTATAGAAGTTTATAACACTAAAGGCGACTTTAAAAAGCCAATGTCAGTTTATTCTCAAATGGGCAAATACTATTCTTCACGCATGCTCAACAATAATATTTATCTTGTTACCGAGTTTTCGCCCTACTTAACCTCAAACGAGTTTGATGAGGCAGATGCACGCGGATACATTCCGTCTTTTGCTGTTAACGAAAAAAATCGTTTTATACCGTCAAGCTCTATCGTAATTCCGCCGGAACTTAATTCGACATCTAAATACACGCTCATTTCCGGGCTTGATGTAAACAATCAAGAACTCTTGGTGTCGGCAAAGGCGACTTTAGGGCAAGCAGATGTGGTTTATTCCTCACGCCGTAATATGTACATAGCCGACCTTAGTTGGAGAGGTGGACAAAGCACAGACATATCTAAATTCTCGCTTAACAATGGGCGGGTTGGATACGTTGGCTCTTGCAGAGTTCTCGGCCATGTAAAAAATCAGTTCGGCTTAGATGAACACAACGGCGCGTTGCGCGTTTTCAGCGAGTACGTAGATTGGGATTTAGAAACAATCCTCACCACCTTTGACAGTGAACTTAATTGGCTTGCTTCAATTAGAGGAATAGGTGCCGGCGAGAATCTTAAGTCAGCGCGTTTTTATGGTGACGTTGGCTACGCTGTTACATTTATGGCGACAGACCCACTATACTCCTTTGATTTAAGCGAACCCGCAAACCCGATTATGTTGGGTGAGCTTAAAATCCCCGGTTTCTCGCGCTATATGCACAGATGGGATGACGGTCTGCTGTTAGGGATTGGCGTTGATGCCGATGAAAACCGTGGTGGCTTAAGAACAGGATTAAAACTATCCATGTTTGATGTTTCTGATAACGAGGAGATGTCTGAACGACATGTACATATAATACCGGCGGTAAGGAGCGGAACTTGGGGGCGACATATCTTCACCCCTGCCGAGGTAGAGCACAGGTCGCTTATAATATCGCCGCAAAGAAATATAATAGCATTTCCGTATGTTAATGATAACGTGTACAAATACGCGCTGTTTTCATATGACAAAGAGGTCGGTTTTAAGCTTATAAGTGAAATCATAGATGATGAGCCTAATTTTGAATTTACCCAAATGTCTTTCAATGATGCTTGGATTTATGGCTATTTTGATGAAAATAATGATTGGATTTGGGAAGAAGATTGGTGGTATGATTATGAAGATTGGTGGCATGAAGATCGGGATAACCGGTGGGAAAGACAACAGTACGATAACTATATAGGTTTCAGGCGTGGGCTTTATATCGGCAACTATATATACGCCATATCCGATAAAAAAATCGTGTCTGCAAGATTAAGCGACTTAGAGATAATACAGGTGCTTTTGCTTATTGACGAACAATTGACGGACAATTGACAGTGGACAGTTGAGAGTTGACAGTTTATGTAGGGGACGGGCTTGCCCGTCCCGAATTTGACAAACAATTTGACATTGCTTTAGAAATATGCTATACTATACAAAAAGAGGTGATTAAAATTTCAGCTCATGAACAAAAACACGATGAAGGCTATAAGTCGTTGCTGTCAAAAAAAGAAAACTTTTTACACTTCCTTAAAAAATACATAGCCGCCCCATGGACAGCAGACATATCTATCGATGATATTGAAAAAATTGACAAGAGCTTTATTACGCGCGAGTATAGAAAAACAGACTCCGATTTGATTTACAAGCTTAACATGAACGGCTCTGAGGTCTATCTGTATGTGCTGTTAGAAATGCAGTCAACTGTTGATTTTACAATGCCGTTCAGATTGCTGAGATACATGGTTGAGCTGTTGACCGACATATTCAAAAACACCGACAAAAACATTCGTGAGCGCAAGAGCTTTAAACTCCCTGCAATTGTTCCTATTGTAATGTATAACGGCGCGGACAATTGGACTGCCGTTAGAAATTACCGTGAATACACACACAGCCACGAAATTTTCGGTGACAGCATTGTAGATTTTCGTTATCTGCTGTTTGACTTAAATCGCGCCGATGACGAAACAATCGCTTCTACGCGCAAACTCTTAGATGCGGTATTTTCGCTTGACAAAGTAAACTCCGATGTTGATGATTATATTTTTCAAGCGTTAAATCAACTGTCTAAATGGAAACATTCATTAGGCGACGACGAAATAAATGAGTTATGGGGGTGGCTTGAGTATATTTATTTCAAGGGAAAACCCCCACAGAATTTGGAAGGGTTTATAAAACAAATTTTTAAGAAAGATGAGGTGAGCGGTATGACACATTCATTAGAAAGATGGAGAGATAAACAGACAAATATAGGTATTCAGATAGGTCTGGAAAGGGGCATGGAAAAAGGCAGACAAGAAGGCAGACAAGAGGGAATTCAAGAAGGCATGGAAAAAGGCATACAAGAAACCATTGAAAGGTTCAGACGGGGCGGCATGTCCGATGAAGAGATTAATAAGTTTTTGCATTAAATTCTAATTGGTTTTTGAAAAATGTAGGGGACGAACAGTTGACAATTGACAGTTGAGAGTTGACAGTTGTGGTGTCGCCTTGCGGCGACGGATTGTAGGGGACGGGCTTGCCCGTCCCGAATTTATCGCAAACCAACCCCCGCCCAACACAAAAAAGTGCAGGGCGGTGTATAAAAATTTTAAACACTTGCCGATTTGCGCTTGACTTTTTTTGTTTATTAGTGTACAATTTTATTGTAGACTATAAGTAGAAAGGGTCGGGCGCATAATGTATAATCTTTCGGGCAAGAAGAGAGTCGTTATAAAGGTAGGGACTTCAACGCTGTCTTATGCCAACGGTAATGTCAATCTAAGGCGGATTGAGGAGTTGGTAAAGGTTTTGGCAGACCTCATAAATTCGGGGCGTGAACTCTTGTTAGTTACAAGTGGAGCGGTGGGAATAGGCGCGGCACGAATGGGTTTTTCTGAAAAACCCCATGAAGTCGTTCAAAAACAAGCGTGTGCGGCAATCGGGCAGAATATATTAATGCACTTTTATGATAGTGAATTTTCAAAGCACAGTCATACCGTGGCGCAAATTTTGATGACACGTGACGTGATTGCCAATAAAGAGCGTTCTCGAAATGTCAGCAACACATTCCGACAACTATTATTAATGAAAACCGTGCCGATTATTAACGCCAATGACAGCGTTTCAATCGAGCATCTTGACTTCGATGAAAACGACACGCTCTCGGCTATGGTGGCGAAATTGTCCGATGCCGATTTGCTTGTCATTCTCACCGATGTTGACGGGCTTTATGACAAAAACCCCGATTTGCCCGATGCGAAGCTTATTCCCGTTGTGAACGATGTCACTAACGCTATGATTCATAACGCTAACGAAAAGGGTAGTGAGTTTTCAAGTGGCGGTATGCTGACTAAGCTTGAAGCGGCGATTATTGCCAAAGAGGGGAATATCCCCACCGTGATTATAAACGGCGAACACCCCGAAATTTTGTATGATTTGTTTGAAAATAATGCGGTATGCACCTTGTTTACCGTTGATTAAGAAAGGGAGCTTTAAAATTATGGAGTATTTAGAAAAATTGGGCGTTAACGCAAAAAAAGCCGAGCGCGAAATGTGCGGAATAGGCGCGTCAGACAAAAATAAGGCACTGAAAATTTTAGCCGAAAACCTGTTGGCAAACACCGATTCTATTATCAGCGAGAACCTAAAAGACATCGTAAATGCAAAAAAGAACAACATGAGCGCGGCATTTGTCGACCGCTTGAGCCTTACTAAAGAGCGGGTTGCACAGATGGCAGACGGCGTTTTAGAGGTTTGTTCGCTGTCTGACCCTGTTGGTGAGGTGACCGGAGGTTGGGAGCTTTATAACGGGCTTGAAGTGACGAAAAAGCGCGTTCCTCTCGGGGTTATCGGGATTATCTTCGAGTCGCGCCCGAACGTCACGGTTGATGCCGCCACGCTTTGCCTTAAATCGGGCAACGTGTGCATTTTAAGGGGTGGGAGCGATGCAATTAACTCAAACGCACGCTTAACCGCCATAATTCAAGATTCGCTTGAAAAGGCGGGGTTGCCGCGTTTTGCGGTTCAGTTGGTTGAGGACACCTCTCGCGAAACGGCGGCTAAATTTATGGGTCTCGGGCAATATATCGATGTGCTGATTCCGCGTGGGGGGGCCGGCTTAATTCGGGCGGTTGTTGAAAATTCGTCCGTTCCCGTAATTCGCACGGGCGAGGGTGTCTGCCATGTTTACATCGACAAATATGCCACTCTCGACATGGCGGTGAAAATCGCCGATAATGCTAAAACGCAACGCCCGTCAGTCTGCAACGCCGCCGAGACGATTTTAGTGCATAAAGACATTATTAAAGATTTTTGGGAACGTCTTTCCCCACTTTGGGAAGGCAAGGTGGTTATTTATGCCGATGAAGCAACAGCGCGCTACGTTAAATCAGAGAGAATTGCTACCGATGACGATTATGCCGCCGAGTTCAACGACAATATAATTGCCGCTAAAGCGGTTGACAGTGTCAACGAAGCGGTAGAGCATATCGCGCGTTTCGGAACTAAGCACAGCGAATGTATAGTCACCGAAAATTTAAAGAATGCCGAGTTCTTTATGAAAGTGGTGGATGCGGCGGCGGTTTACGTGAACGCCTCAACGCGTTTTACCGATGGCCAGCAATTCGGGCTTGGCGCGGAAATAGGAATCTCAAACCAAAAACTTCACGCACGCGGCCCCATGGGCTTAAGCGAACTCACCACATACAAATATCTTATACGCGGCGATGGTCAAACGAGGGAGTAGGTGTTTTAAATGGCTAAGACTAAGAGGGTTAAGAAACGTGATGAGAAGAGGGATTATGAGCCGCGAGTTTTAAAACAGCTTGTGGGCACTCTTGAGACTGCCCTTGATGAGGATGCAGATGAGATTGAAGAGCTGTTCGACACGGTTGAACTGCCGGAGCAGACACCGCACGCGCCCGCCCCTAAAAGGCGGCAAAAGCGATATGTCGCCGTTGGAATAATCGCGATTTTCTTCGCGCTCATCGGAATAATTTCAGCGTTCAACTTTTCTGTCAGGGCTATTGATGATATTACCAATCAAAAGCGGCTGAAAGATGAATTCGCTAAGTTTATCTACCCTGTTGTTATTACCGACCCACCAGAATTTGAAAGCAATCGAAACATTCCACCCGTAACCGTAATATCCGCCGCAATTTGGCGAATTATCATATCGGGGCAAACCGATTTATACACACAAGATATGGGTATGGTAACCATTCCGGCGGTGGACGTTGAACATTCGGCGCGAAGCCTTTTCGGAACAGGGTTCGACATTGTTCACCAATCGGTTGACAACATTGAAATTGTGTTCAGATATGACAGTGAAATTAACTCATACATAATTCCGGCGCACATACGCTATATGACTTATATGCCGCTAATTGAAGACGTTTCAAATATCGGTGAGCTTTATACTGTTAAAGTCTATTATGTGGTGCCCGGCCCTCTTTCGCTTGCAGGTCTCGAATTTGAAAACGCACCGCCCGTCAAAAGCATGGTCTATACCGTGTCGCGTTCAAGAAACGCAATGACAGTCCACTCAATAAGATTCGGCGACGACCAAGCCGACATAGGCAGAAGAGCATTCTAACGGCAGTTGATAGTTGACAATTGACAGTTGACAGTGATTGTAGGGGACGGGCTTGCCCGTCCCGAAATAAATATTTACAAGAAACGGGACGGGCAAGCCCGTCCCCTACTGCAAACCGACAAATATTTTTTGTGCAATGTATACAAATTATTTCCGCTTTTTTTTATTAAAACCCGACAAATTGTTATTGACAAATGAGTGTTTCTGTTGTATAATGTATTATATGTAGCTGTCTTTAATTGGCAGAGCTGTTTCGTACCAACCAATTATTATTTGTCGTTGATTTTTTTGGAGGAGGCTAAATTATGATTATTAGGAATTTGCAAAGGCTCAAGAACAAAAAGGGTTTCACGATTTTTGAGCTTATCGTTGTTATCGCAATCGCTGCGGTGCTTGCGGCAGTTATTGTCCCTGCTTCGTCGGCGATTATCGAAAACGGGCAGAAAACAAATCGCGCGCAGATTGCCCGAACTATTTATGTTTCAATGCAGAACTTTCTTTCAAGAAGGCAGGTTGAGGGGAATTTGAGAGCCGATTTCACCGGTAGCTTCTTCACCCCCAACTCTGATGTCTTAAACCCCGCTATGGAGTATGTTAATCTCGTTTCAGACCAACTTGCTTCTAACGGGCGACCTTTGATTGATGTGTTCCCTCCAGATGATGCCGCTCTTATGAACGAGGCGAATGTTCGCTTTGTGAGTTTGCCGCGCGGCTATGTGCATGGTGATATCGACCCCGTGCTTGGAACTGTCAATCCCGAACGAGACAGATTTTTTGAAGTGTTGAACGAGGTTGTCCTTGACCGTGATGTTTTACAAAACGCCATTCTTATGGAGTACAACATAAGAACAGGCGTTGTTTTGTCTATTTTCTACGGTGATGCCGGGCAAGATGAGTTTAAATATATGAATAATAACGATGCCACTGAATTGGCAGACATAAACAATGTGACCGGCGCGCGTGGGTTAGGCCCCGACGGTTATACTCTCGCTGAAGAGCGACTTCAAGGTTATTACGGGGTTACTGAGACAGGTGTCCCCCCTAACATTGAAACGGCTATTGATGGTGGCATACAGCTTTTAGACGGTGAGTTGTGGGTTTCAACCACACGCTGTAAAGACAGTGTGCTTTATGCTGTGGTTCATATTGCCAAACCCAATTTCAACCCCGCAACCGGAGCGCACGACCCATTCCCCCCATATACATTTGAGTTGATTGCCGCTGTCGGAGGAAACGTTGTGGGTTCTTCGGTTACGGTTAACTTAAACACCGTTGCGACTGATGACTTTTATGCCGCTCTCAGCATTGGTGACAGGATTTATCGCGACAACGCAACGATTACCGAACCACATTTTGAAAGATTTGTTTGGATTATCGACTACGTTGGTGAAGACTATCACGAAAATGGCACACGCATTGACGTAAGCTCCGGCGCGACGCAAGCCACCGATGTTCGCGCGAGACTAAGAAGAAACGATGGTGCGATTCAAACTTCCGCTGAAATTGCCAACACCCACTACGGGCGGCAGTTGATACCGGGTACGTATGAAGTAAAGTCTGCAAGGCATTTACATAACATTCGTACTCACCCCGAATTGTCGTTCAGACAGTTAGAGGATATAGATTTAGGAAAACAATTCAACAAAATTAATAATTTTGTTCCGATTGACGGGCTTTCGGGCGTGTATAATGCTGTACGCATAGACAGAAGAGACGATTGTTTCCGTGTCGGTTGTACTAACTTTGCGCGTTGTGAAGATTGCAGCAGATATAGAATAGAAAACCTCAAAATATCAGCCCCATCGCAACCAGATGTCGGGTTATTCATGAAAAACAGCGGCAGAATTCAAGGGCTCGCTTTGTTTGACACCGAGATTATTGCTCAAAACGGTGGCATACTTGTCGGCGAGAACATCGATGAGGGCGAGATTGCCAACATCAGAATAGAAACCGCAACCGCGACATTCAGTGGCGGCACTAACGGTGGTGCAATCGCCGGAAGCAACGAAGGTTTAATCACCGACAATGTTATACGTGGGACGGTTATTTTAGGCCCCGTCACAAACCTTGGGGGAATTACAGGCGAAAACTCCGGTAAAGTTCAAAGAAACGCACTTGAATATTCACGAGTTTTCCGTGAGACGAGCGGTGGAAATATCGGCGGAATTGTCGGCAATAACGCCGGTGGTGAAGTCTCTGACGTTTATTTCCTTTCATATGAGAACATTAACACGTTAGAGGCCCCATTATCATACCAAGCCGGAGGAATTGTCGGGAGTAACGTGGGTGAAGTTACTCGTGCTTTGTTCATATCGCCCGCCCCTCGCGTTTGCGGAATGTGTGATGCTTCTAACAGCGCGTGGTGCAGTCATGAGGACGTTATGAAATTCTTATACCCGACTGTAAGAAGCGGTCAAAATTCGACTCTCAGCTTCTACTTAGCGGGTGACCAATACAACGCAAAAGATGTCACGGGCGGCAGAGACTATAATTTCAGCAAAGATGCTCTTATCACCGTGAGGGGAGTAACTAACAGCGAACTCGGGACAAATAATATCTACGGTCTGCCCACAGACCTGCTCACTAAACGTTGGATTGAAATTGAAAGCTCTTCTATCATGGGTACGTCTATTGTCTTTTCAAACTGGCGCGCGCCGTCAACCGAAAGCTATAAATACCCTGTTATAACACACTTTGAAGAACCCGGATTACACCCAACCACCGGTGACAAACTGGATATTGAAGAGGTGTTTGATGGTGACCCCGATTTAGCCGGACGACTCGGCGTTAACCTTGTAAATGCTAACTTTAACGAACCTATGATTGTCCCTGAAGAAAGGGCAACAGCGGCGCACCCCGCAGGAAAAGTGTTTAATTTCATAGGCCCGGGGGAAAGCCATTGGCTCGCCGGTAACCCCAATAATGCAGCGGGCAACCCTGCTTATCTCACATCGGGCGCAGGTCCGGGCGACTATAACTTAACTGCCAATCGCCCTACTGTAGCCGCCACTGTAGAATCCGGTTGGGGTGGATATTATCATCAAGATTATGTTCAAGGGTGGGCTGCACGCCCCACCGTTGTTTCCCAGTTGAGCCTTACAGACCTTAGATGGAGATGGAATGCCGACCACAGAGTGCCGCCCCCGGCAGGTGTCGCACTTGGTCGCGCGTGGGAACCATTTGAGTTTAACAAACCTATCAGCGGCACCGCCGGAAACACCAACACACCTAATGGGCGCGCACGCCGAAATTACGATGGCTCAATGGATAAGGTTTATATCGAGCTTAACGCGCAAATCCCATCTACCATATACTCAATCAACCGAACAGAAGATGCCCCGGCATTTACCGAACAAAAATATTATTACGCTTTTCATCATCTGACAAGAAATGAGGTGCCTGTTGCCACAGAAATTAGGACAGACCGCATGAATTTCTATCTGACGAAGATTAACGAGGCCGGCTCTACCTTGGCCCCAAATAATCCCGATGGCAGATACCACGCCGGTTATAGTGGGCTTACAATGATAAGACCGGCACACTCTCCACGCAATCGACCTACCGGTGGCAATGACCCTGCCGGCACCGGAAACGAGTTAACGGGGGCTAACCGAAATAACCGTTTTTATAACGTATCTGCGGCGCGCACGGTTGAATATACTCATCAAGTCCGCTCACCAAACCCGACTACAGGGGCGCTTGAGAATAGAGCTTTGAGAATCTTGCTTCGTGATTATTGGGAGGGAAAGTCTCAATTTGAAGGGTATAACTGGGATAATACGGTTAATAACAACATATATCTTTATGATGTGTGGATAGGAAGCCAAGGCTCAGGCAACACCGGCTCTCGAACAGGTTTCGGCATCACTTTTTGGACGAATACAGCTATCAACACTGCTAATCTTAACATGGACGGATATGCAACAATGGGTCTTTTAGCTGCCGCCGTCACTAACGCCAACCTCAATATGAATGGAATCACACCTACCCCCGATGCCACCCAAAGGCTCGCCGAAATTGAAAAGAGAATTATAGGCTATTGGGATGTTGCTTACGGGTGGAAGAAATACTACGGTCTGTATGAAGTGGAAGACGGGCAAGCGTATACAGAATTTGCATTTCAATCCACCGGCTCGGCAACGAACAGTGAGGTTGAAGGCAACTATTTGGCAGGGATTGAATTTGATGCCGCACCATCGTTTATGACAGTAATATCCTCAATAAAAAGAGGAACTAACGAAGCGCGGTTCGTTGAACCAGGGGATGTCTTGACTATTGAACACTTACTCGAAAATAAAGGTGAAGTTCCAACCAACAGAATTAAACTCACAGACAGAGTTCAGTATCATGTACTGCTTAACTGCGCCATTCACGATAACCCCGAAGACCCGCTCGGCAATACCTGCAGACTGAATTCTGCTTGCAATTTTAATATCAATGCTACCGGCAGAAGAGCAGATGGTTCTACCTTCACTGTGGCACCCATTATACAGCCACCCACTGCTGATGTTGGGTATGTGTTAACAGTTGAATTCCCCTCTACGTTTGCGTTGGCACCGGGCGAGTCTATACTCATTTCATATAACGTTCAAGTGCGATACGGTTTGATGTCTGAGCCCGGGCTATCAACTTGGTTCTATCCGATTAGGCTTCGAGGTGAACTCGAACATTATGACAGGGTGTTCCCGCTTGAACATTTAGCCCTTGAGAAGGATAACGTTTCACCTATCGCCCATGTTGACATTAGTCAAATTCAACCCAATGCAAACATAACACTTCAAAACGGAACTCCAAGCCGCATTAACGGGCCTTTCAGGGTGACACTCACCATTGAAAACGAGGGCGAACATCAAACGCGCGGATATATAACCGCCGATATCCCGAAAGGATTCAATGTTTCAAGGGTGCGGTCGGGTTCGTTGTTCCCAAAATTCACACTTAACGAGACAATAACATCCAAGCCCTCAATTGAAATAGACGGTGTCAACCTAAACCCTGTCGGAACAAACGGAAGTAGCCGTGTATACACCTTTGACTTAGAAGAACCGTTGGGGTTAATGCGCAATTCGATCGGTATTCTAATGGGGGCGGATGCAAGGTATTGGTTCTCAAGCAATATAGGGCGCGCCTCGCTGAAGTTCCCGCCGGAGATAATAGCCATTACAACAAAAGCCACTAATTTGGAATTTGAAGCCACTCCGACAAGAAGAAGATTTGAGGTAATAGATGCGAACTATAACGGCTTGCCACCTGAAATAGACAGAGCCAACTCTTATGACGTGACATTGCCGCAGCTTGTCTTAACCAATGCCAATGGAGACCCGTTGCCGTTAGCAATCGGTAATGTCTATGCAGTAATGGGGACAACACCGGCAGGAGGGCGATTCAGAATAGAGCAGGTTCAAAACGACAGCGCAATCGTCATTACCCCAAATCAAACAACAACCGATGGCATGACCTATAACACCGGCGATTTTGATGCCACTGTCTATTACAGAATAGAGGCAACCGCTTCAAGAGGGGCAGATGTTATCGACCTAAGCTCTCAAGGAGTTAATGAAATCACCGTTAGTTATCGGCAGTAGTAAAGAAAAAAGGGGTGTAAGTTATGTTTAAACTTCGTTCGTTTTTCAAAGTCGGCGTGAAGCGAATTCTCGACAAGAAAGGCGCGAGCTTGTTGTTTGTTATGGCGACTATGCTTTTCTTGCTTGTCATTTGCGGCTCTGTTATGACCGCCGCCATCTCAAGCATAAATTACGGTGTCGGTCAAAGTGACACCAACCGCGTTATGGCGTTAGAGAATTCGATTCACGAGACCATTATGTTCAGCCTGTTGGCTGACATTGACGACCCTAACACGTTAGCCCACCAACTTTCGGTAAGGCTTTCAAACGGAAACACCTCTCAAGTTGAGCTTGATTTCGACTTAGACAGTTTCCCCGACATTTTTGATGACAACAGAATACAGTTAGACAGCATATGGATTGCGTTTGTGGGGGAAAACTCAATAAATAACGACTCTCTCCCCGCGCTGTATGAGACGGTTACCCAACACAGAGTCTGCTCTGACGACACAAACTGCACGGCAATTGTTTATTGTGGGCCTCATAATCAAATGTGCGAGTATCTTTGTTCAAACCCCGACCACCTCTTGCACGTGTGTTGCCCACCCGAGGATTGCCCTTTAGAAGGGGCCCCTGACCACATCTGTTGTTCATCCCCCTGTTTAGAGAGCTGTAACGAATGTGTGATTACCTGTAAATATGCGCACGTTTGTTGCCCACCGGAAGATTGTCCGGAACAAGACGAACCGGGGCATGTTTGTTGCACACCAGCTTGCACTTTGTTAGAAGAGCATTTTTGCGAATTTGGTTGTATTGTCATCTGCTCCTTAGACCACTGCTGTGACCCCGATTGTCTCGATGTAGAGGTGCACGGGCACGTTTGTTGTGACTTTGATTGTCCGTTTCCACCCCACCCTACTTTGAACTGTGTCTATATTTGCGAACACGCCGATGAACACCACAACTGTGAAACAGAACCGGATGGTTGCGTAAATGTGACTGACATCAGCCACCAGTGCGACAATCCCGCAACCTGCAACTTAGCAACCAACCAAACAAGAACGTTTAGCGTTTCAGAGACAACTTTAATGTCACCGCGAATACCGCGGACAATGACGGCAATTTCAGATATGACAGTTACCGTTCAAATTGTCGTTGACGGCGGCAGAAGAGTCACCTCAAGGGCTACATATTCCTACACAGGGAACACGGTGTCGGATTGTCAGAAAATACCCGGTGTCTGCATCCCACCCCCGGAAATTGGAATGCTTCGCCCTGATGGACCGCTTGATTCGCCCTACCCTCGCTGTTGCTTAAATGATAATGTGTTAGAAACTGATTTAGGGCTGAATTTTACCGTTGCCGGTTTCGGAGAATGGAGGTTGGTTGGCTATGACAGAGTTTAAAAAGCGTATTGTTTCAAAAAAAGGCGAGCTTTTACTCGAAACGATTATCAGTATTCTTGCTTTGGGCATTATGGTATTGGGGATTTCGCACATCATCAGCATATCGCTAAACATAACGGGCGATGCCCTCGCCGATGCAAAACATTTGCAAGAAGAAGTCATTAACCCCGTGATGGCATGGGAATATACCGACAGTGGCATAACGGTTGCTAACTTCAGATTTGAGGGAATAACAGTATCGCATGGCGTAACTATAAATGTCAGCAGTCTCGGCGATTCAGACGACCCTTATAACAGCATAATAGCGTTTACTCCGAAGGTGGTGGGTGTGTCATGACAGAACATTTAAGTAAAATAACCAACAACAAAGGGGCGACTTTGGCTGAGCTTATAGTTGGCACAGCACTGCTCACGATTGTCATGCTCATGATTTCCATGATTTTCACCCACGCTTCTCGTTCACAACAAATGATAGTCGAGATGGCTGAGTTAGGGGCAATGATTGATGATGTTTCAAACCCGTTGATAAGAGACTTAACGAGCGCGAGCGTTCCGTTGAGATTTGATGCATCTGATTGCATTCACATTCCCGTCTGCAACCCCGACAACCCGACAACCTGTTGGGCGAATGGTGTAAGCAAAGTCGCAATACCCCAACCGGCATCGGTATATGCGATTGAAGACGGGCTGTTAGTCAGAACTTGCACATCGTTGGCTTGCCCCTTGACGGGCGACCACACGCACACGGTTTTTCCGAGCGAATTTTATAAAAACAAAAACGTCAATTTCACCTGTGAGCCAACAGGCACCATCGGCAACGCCTATCTGCTAACCGTTGTAATCGCCCAAAACGACACAGACACCGAGCTGCTGAGAAGAGAGTATGTCGTAAGACCTTTGAGGGTTAATCTTCCGGATTCAGAGACGTAATATATAGTTAGCAACTATCCACGCCCAATTGTTATATTTACAACCCACCCCCCATATATTTATACGGGGGGGGTGGTATTTTGTCCGGAAAAAGGAGAGCCGAATATAAAAAGGGAGCTAAGAAAACCTTTAAAATATACATAATATCGGTGGTCTTGGGCGCATTAGGCAGTATTGTCATGCTCTTGCTTTGCTCACTTATAATGTGGCTGTTAAAGCTTCCCCCTGAAACTGGAGAGACTTTTGGAATGGTCTCGTTCGGAGCGGGCTGTCTCATCGCCGGAATGATTTCTGCAAAAATCATTCATCGCGCCGGAATGTTATGCGGCATAAAAGCCGCCTTATTGCTGTTATTACCCGTTATGGCGGTGTCAATCGTAACGGCACTATTCTCAACGACCTCAACCAATCTAATAGAACTTCTGTTAGGACGAGCCATAAACGCCATAATCTGCGGGGCCGTTGGTGGAGTGATTGGGGTGAATGACAACTGACGAAGAATTGACAATGTACAATTGACAATTGACAATGAAGGAGTCGCCGTTGGCGACTGATTTGAAATTATAACAGCTACACCGCCCGGCAGTTTCTGTTGGGGGGTGTTTGGTTTGCGGGACGGGCAAGCCCGTCCCCTACAAAAAGCACTATCAAAAGGCGTAGCATATTTCAAAAATAAATTAAAATCCTGTCCCAAAATGTCCGTTTTATTATGTTATAATATTTACATGATTATTTAATGCAGAAAGGAGGGGATTGAAAATGAGAGCTAAAAATCAAAATTATTTTTATATTTTTCGTCAAAACAAACAAAGCCCATACGTAAAATTTGTGAGAAGTTACAAAATTCATAAAACGCAAAATTATTTTGCATTTTGGGGTTGACGAACAGTTGACAGTTGACAATTGAGAGTTGACAGTTATGCTGTCCGCTTGCGCGGACGTTTTTATTTGGCGCATTTGTTGCAACTTCAAACTCAGTCGCCGCAAGGCGACACCACCATTGTCAATTGTCAACTGTCAATTGTCAATTGAAAAAGTGGGGACCGCTTCAAAAAATTGAGCATTTGCGCGAGCATGAGAATGGCGATGCGAAGGCGCAGGCACTGTTAGCGCGGTATAATTCGCCGCTTGAGGAATTGAAAGTTAAGTGTTTTGGCGACATTTGCGTTAGGGCAGGGAGTCGGGTTCCGGTTGATTTGCCGCATGTCGGGCGCAAGTTCATGATTGCCGAATCTTGCATTCACACATTTTCAGGAAATTCTCACATGATGGAGCTTGACTTAGTGAACGAAAACAAGTATAATATAAGGACGGCGTTTATGCCTGTTGTTGAGGGTGATGAGGTGCTTGAGAGTGAGGGGATTGAGAAGGGGATTACTTATTTTTCTACTATGGGGAAGGAACATAGGGGCGGTGATTTGCGTGATGATGAGCTCATAACGTTCGATAAGTGGGATGTAACCCGTGTTAATCCGCAAAACAGCAAGGAAGGGGTGACGGTTGTAGAATGGTAAAAAGAAACTATACGCTTTGTCGAACTAAACGCAAAGATGTAATTGCTTATAGCGAGCCTATACTTGAAAGCAAATATCGCTTTAGAAGGTCGAAAGAAAGAGTAGACCTTGAAGCTTACAGAATTTTCTATGAAAATCGCAATTTTTGGGTAGAAGTAGAAATTTTAAAAAATGCCGCATACATTTTGTATAAAGATGTGGAGTTTGGTCTCGAAGAGCAAGAGAAGTTTGACCGAATGGTGAAGGAGCATGAGAGACGGTTGGTGGAGTATGAGAGAAACAATCCTTCGAGAGCTAATCCTACAGCCAGCAATATAAACACAGGACATTTGTTTAGGTGTACTTGTGATGTTCATAATGGTAGCCATAGTGGTGTGGATTACGCAGGTGTTAGGGGAGACCCAATTTATTCAGCCATAAGTGGCAACGCTGTAATCATAAAGAGTGGGGCAGTAAACAACAAAAACAACACAAGCGACCCGGGAAATTACGTACAAGTTATATCCGAAGACAATACAACAGTTACGCAATATCTGCATTTAAACACAATAACTATTCAAAACAACCAAAAAGTTCAAGCCGGAACACAAATAGGGACAATGGGAGATACCGGTTATTCATTTGGTGTTCATCTTCATTTTGGAGTGATGATTAAGGGTGTTGCCGTTGACCCAATAAAATTTTTGGAGGGAACTCTATGAAAAAATTAATACTATTAGTTGCAACCATTGCGTTAATTTCATCGTGTAATCTTCATTCAAACGACATCGCCCAAAAAGAAAACATAATCGTGCGAGAGCCTAAGATGAATGAAGTTACGTATGAAATAAGCGAAAAGTTAATTGGAAAGTATGTTGTCGAGAATGACCCTGAAATGTATTTTGAAATTAAGCCCGATGGAAAATTTGACATCTCACTTAATGCCAATTCGGGATATGCAAGGTATAATGAGGAAACCGTTCAATTTACCGCACTCTATTCAGACATAAGGACAATCATCAGCTTTAACATAACAAGCGGTCTGCATTCATTTGGTAATGTCTTATCAATTAGTTTTATGGGCAATCCTGAATGCACCTCTTTTCTATCAACAACATACTGGTCTTATTTAAACTTAGAATTTATAAAGCAACCTTAACATTCAAAGGAGATTCATGGTGAAAAAGATTGTAACTATAATTTTAATAGCTTTAATCTTTACTTCTTGCGGCTTTCAAAAGTCGCAAGAAGTTGAGGATTATGCAAAGGAAACTCAACACATTCCCAAAACAACGCAAGCAACCCAACCCACTGAAACTCTGACAGAAATAGATGACAACCCTGTTTTAGCTTTTGTGACGATTGGTGGGACAGAATATGACACATCTCTTGTTGAATTAGATTTGAACTGGAAAGATTTAGGCAACGAGGACATTGCACCATTGAAACATTTTGCAAATTTAGAACACTTAATTTTGAGCGGCAATGAAATCAGCGACCTAACCCCATTGTCCACGCTCGCAAACTTAGAGCGATTAGATTTATCAAGAAATAAGATTAGCGACTTAACCCCATTGTCAGAGCTTGTGAATTTAAAGCATTTGGATTTTTGGTGGAACAAAGTCAGCGACCTAACCCCATTGTCAAAGCTTGTGAATTTGGAGGATTTGATTTTTAGGGAAAACGAAGTCAGCGACCTAACCCCGTTGTCAAGGCTTGTGAATTTGAAGCGTTTAGATTTTGGTGACAACAAAATCAATGATTTAACTACATTGTCAGAGCTTGCAAATTTGGAGCATTTAGGTTTTTGGGACAATAAAGTCAGTGACATAACCCCATTATCGAGACTTGTAAAGTTAGACGTTTTAATCTTTGATGGAAATGAGGTTAGCAACCTGTTACCTTTATCCGAGCTTACAAGTTTAACAATTTTGTATATGCAGTTCAATGAAATCAGCGATTTAACGCCATTGTCAGAGCTTGTAAATTTGGAACGTTTAGGTTTTGAGAACAATAAAGTCAGCGACTTGTCGCCGCTGTCTGAACTTACAAATTTGAAAACTTTAAACGCTGCTAACAATCAGCTCGTTGACTTAACATCATTGTCTGCCCACAACAACTTAGAGTATTTGTTTTTGCAAGGCAATCAGATTGAGGATTTAAGCCCGTTGCTTAACATTGAAAGTTTGAATACTTTGTTTTGGCACAACAATCCGATTGACGATTTGTCACTTTTAGAACAGTTTGAAGAAAAAGGCGTTAACTTCACGTTTTGATAGCATTGACATTGCTAAACGACAACGAAGAAGAGCAGTGAGTTTGAAACAGAACGGCGGTTCTCACGCCGCCGTTCTGTCTTGTTTTAGCAAGACATTCCAACAAAAAATAACCCAATATCACACACCGTAGGTAGAGGGTATGGTCTATAAAAGAAAATCGGTGAAATAAAAACCGTTATAGAAGCATTAGGAGGGACATTAGAGTGAAAAAGCTTTTAAAAATAGTGCTTATACTATTCTGCATAGCAACGAACATAATACAGTCAATTGTTTTTGTATTTGTGATTGGGTATCTTTTCGCAATTAGCGGTGCGTACACCGTTGTATATCTTTTTAAACCTAACCCACCAAGCCCCGAAATCAAATACGGCGAGTTTCCGCTTCATATAGTTTACGAATTGAATGGTGAAATTATAGTGCTAAGAGATGTGATGATTTGTGAGTTTGATGGGTTTGAATATTACGGAACTCCGGGTAACAAACGCCGCGTTTGGAAAACGCGTCTTAGGAGCGGAAACGAGAGATTGACCTTGTTAAAAATTGATGAAGACACAGAACTTTATTGTTGGTATGGCTCGCCTAACTATTATATGGGTGATTTGCGTTATGGAGAAACACCGGAAGAATATGAACAAGACCTAAGGGATAGTTTTGAATGGGGGTTTATAAGTATTAGAAGAGAGGGATTTAGCAACGCAGCGGTTCATGCTGATAAGGCGTGGGAAGATTATAATTTAAGGGTTCTTGATTATTATTTTTCAAAGCCTATAGTAAATAGTTTTGAGTAAAAGAGTTTTTCAGGCTGCCGCCCGATGCTAATAAGTGTCGGGCGGTGGGTTGTTTTTGGTTTTTTGGGGGTGGTTGTGTTTTAAATAGAGTGATGGGTCTTACGCTGTCGCTCTCACCCATTTTTGCAAGACATTCCAACCAAAAACACCACCGCCCAACACAAAACTGCCGGGCGGTGTAACTGTTATAATTTCAAATCCGTCGCCGCAAGGCGACACAATAACTGTCAACTCTCAATTGTCAACTGTCAACTGTTTAGCCGTTTTCTCACTGATTTTCGCGACTTTCATCAGTTCTTCAAGGGTGGCTTCTTTTAGCCTTTGCTTGGTTTTGAAGTGTTTCATTAACGCCGCCGCCTTTTGTGGGCCTATTCCTTTTATTTTGGTTAAGCTGGTCTCAAATGTCTTTTTCTTGTGTGATTTGCGTTGGAATTCAATTGAAAAGCGATGCACCTCGTTTTGTATTTGAGTAACAAGTGCAAACACTTGTTTGTTCGCGTTAATTTGAATTTCACCATCTTCATGCGATATTGCTTTCGTGCGGTGTTTTTCATCTTTCACCATGCCGAAAAGGGCGATGTCAGACATTCCCACCTCTTCTAACACAGCTTTTATTGCACTTACGTGACCTTTGCCCCCGTCAACAAGAATGAGGTTTGGCTTTTGGTTGAACTTTACGTCGCCGTCAAGCAATCTTAAAAATCGCCGCCTGACAACGTCACTCATGCAGGCATAATCATCTCGCCCGTCAACGTCTTTGATTGTGAACTTGCGGTAGCCCGCCTTGAAAGGCTTTCCGTCGCGGTAAGTTACCATGCCACCGACTTTGATGCTCTCGCCTAAATTCGATATGTCATAGCTCTCGATATAAAGCGGCGTTTCTTTAAGCCCTAACAGCGTTTTAAGCCCTTCAAGCGCGCGAATTTCTTTTGGCACTCTTCCTGTCTTAACTGCAATATATTCGTTTGCGTTACTTTGCGCCAACGTGATTTGAGTCAAAAACTCACCACGCTTAGGGTTGATTACGGTGACTTTCTTTTTAGCGTGTTGACTGAAATATTGCTCGATTAAATCTTTGTCGGCGGCGGCTAAAGGGCAATCTATATAAATCTCACGCGGCAAACTGTCGGGGTTTTCGTAATATTCGCGCATGAATTCTCGTTGGCGTTGGGGCGGCTCGCAATGCTCTTCTATAATAAAATTCACTTTATCGGTAATTCTGCCGTCACGATATTTTATTACAACGGCGCAAATTTTCCCGGATTCTGTCGGCTCTGAAAATCCGATAACGTCATAAGGTGTGGTTTTAGATGTCTCTATTTTTTGGATTGTCCTTGCTTTCTCGATGGCTTTTATTTGGTCGCGAAGCCTTGCGGCGCGCTCAAAGCGTAGTTCTTCAGCAGCTGACAACATCGCGCGGTTAAGTTCTTCAACGCTTTTTTTACTGCCCGTTTTAATATATTCAACGGCGTTGTTAACCATTGCTTGATATTCATCGGGGCTTATACCGCCGGCGCAAACGCCGATACACTTTTTAATGTGGAAATTCAAACACGGCCGTTCTTTCCCAAATTCTTGCGGAAACTTCTTGTTACAAACGGGTAACATAAATATTTTATTAGCCTCATCTACTGCCGTTTTAACTATATGGCTACTGCTGAAAGGCCCGATGTAGAGGGCGTTTTTGTCGTTAGTGTCAAAACTGTGAGTAAGTTTCGGATATTGCGTACCCGAAATTTTAAAATAGTTAAGCCCTTTGTCATCTTTGAGTAAGATATTATATTTAGGGCGGTGCATTTTTATAAATCGTGCTTCAAGAATAAGCGCATCAAGCTCGCTGTCAGTCACTATAAAATCAAAGTCGTCAATATTTTCAACCAACTTAAAAGTTTTTTGCCCTAATTTAAAAATATTTTGAAAATAACTTGAAACCCTGTTTTTGAGGGCTTTAGCTTTTCCGATATAAATAATCTTACCCGACGAGTCTTTCATAAGATAGATTCCCGGTTTTAACGGAAGTCTCGCCGCCTTATCGCTCAAAAAAGAAATTTTTTCCATAACATTACCGCAACAACAATCACCAACCCCGCCAAAACAGCGGCTATAACATAATATATAAGCAACTCTTCATCTTCGTTTTCGTGGAATGTCTCGCCGCCTTCTTCATCTGCTGTTTCAAAGTCAGAGCCGTGCAAGGGTTCATGTATCCGTTCTTCTGAAATCTCATCTCTTTGTTCTTGCAAAACCTCATCGCTTCGCTCTTCAGCCGTTTCTTGCGGCGTGGGTGGTTCTTCTAAAACCTCATCGTTTTGTTCTTGCAAAACCTCAAAATACTTTCTCGACTGCGCGCTGTCTATTCGGTGGTCGAAAGAGAAGGCAAGTGGCGTAATATCAAAATACTTAATCGTTCGGTTGTTTTTAATATAATTGCCGCCGCTATAAGAGTTATCGCTATTCCACCCGACATCATCATATACCCATCTGTTCTCTTTGTCATACCAAAATGCATTAAATTCGTGCGCCAAAGTAATAAATGGCAGTTCTTCATAAGAGCAAGTTTGCCCTGCCACGCCGTTGTTTGAGACAACGCCGCCATTTAAAACCAACGCATTTATTCCAACGGCTTCAAGCAAAGCCGCATACAATCCCGCATAGCCGCCGCAGACTGTCCGCTTGGTTTTCAACACTTCAACCAAAGAAGTGTTCGCCCCGGACAAAACCCCCTCACTTGCGTCTTCGTCATAATAAATATTCTCAGACACCCAGCTTGAAAGGGCCTTCGCTTTTTGATAATCATCGGTAATTCCTTCGGTTATAGTTTGGGCAATGTCTCTAACCTCGTTTAATGTGTCGCGAATCACGTCAACATCTGAATTATAGTCTATATACACCGCCGTAATTTCAGGTGGAATGTCCAACGCGCTTTCTAAAGCCCTTTCTCCTTTTTCAGCCAACGAGTTGTCACCGAAAAACCAACCATTGTTATACTCTATTCTATAAAGAAGATACTCGTCTAAAGCTTGCGGCTCTGTTGACGGCAACCTTATGGCGATTCGTGTGTTTCCGTCAACGAGAACCCCCGAAAGGGTTGCGGTGAAACTTCCATCAAGTTTGGCATTAAGAGACTTTTGATAACCTGTCATGGTGCCGCCCGAAAAATAAACATCAAGCGGCGCACTGACGGCATATTTGCCGACAGCGTAAATAACATTGTCGCGGATTGTAAATTCGGTGTAATTCTCTTTGTCATAAGACGTTAACAGAAAGTTTCTTCTCCCTAAGGTGTTTTGGTATTGAGCATGCGCATTGTTATTGGCTGTAGACATTCCAAAAACAACCACGGTAATAAGGCTTAAAAATATTAATGTTTTTTTCAAATTCCCACTACGCTTTCCTCACAATATTCACAAAAGTATATATCACCCGACTCCCCGACAGATTTTTTGAAGCTTTTCGGAAGATAAGTTTCGGCGCGCGTGATACACTTCATGTTTCGGCACTCTAAATCGTCACGAAGCTCACCAATTAAGACGGGCGAGTTGTTAAGCTCATAGTTAATCGTTTGCAGAATGAGTGCCATTCGGATATACATTCCGTAATTAGCCTGCTTAAAATAAAGGGCGCGCGGGTCGTCGTCAACCTCTATGGCTATTTCGTTTACCCGCGGCAATGGGTGAAGAACAAGCATTTTTTCGGGTGCTTTCTTCATTTTTTCAGTATCAAGAATAAACTTGTCCGCCTGACTTCTATACTCCCATACGTTCTCAAATCGCTCTCTTTGAATTCGGGTCATATACAGCATATCAAGTGCGTGTTCTTCAAACGCATCTTCAAGGGAAGAAATCTCATAGTATTCTGCCCCCTTAGCCTTAAGCGGCTCTTGTATATAATCGGGCAGTCTCAACGACTCAGTGGAGATAAGTACAAATTTGTTGTTCTTGTAACAGCTTAACGCTTTAATCAAAGAGTGGACGGTTCTGCCGTTTTTTAGGTCACCGCAAAGCCCGACAGTCAAGCCTGAAAGAGAGCCGGTCTCTTCTTTTAGTGTCATAAGGTCGGTTAGGGTTTGCGTGGGGTGAAGATGACCGCCGTCCCCGGCATTTATAACGGGGCAATCGGCATTAACCGCCGCCGCTAAGGCGGCCCCCTCTAAGTTATGCCGCAAAACGACAACATCACAATATCCGCTGACCACCTTTGTAGTGTCTTTCAAGTTTTCGCCTTTGGCAACGCTGGAATTAGTTTGCGGGTTCACAAAACCGATTGTGCCGCCACCAAGCCGCAACATAGCACTTTGAAAGCTCATTTGAGTGCGTGTACTCGGTTCATAAAACATTGTCCCCATGATTTTCCCGATGCACGAATTTTCATAAATTCGGGGATTGCGCTTTATGTCCGCCGCTAATCTGAGCATATCGTCCCACTGCTCAACGCTGTATTGGTTGAGGTCGATTAAGTGGTTATAGTTTTCATAAATTTCATTCATCATCTATACCTGTAAAGTGATATTTGTTGAAAGCCGTCTAAAAGTTCATCTGAATATTTAAACGCTTGTTCTATTCCCCTTGCCACACTTTCTATTGCGTTTTCAGCGACATAACACGGCGCGCCCACACATGAAGAAATAAGGCGGTCAAGCCCACCTAACATTCCGCCGCCACCCGTTAAGATAATGCCGCTTGACAAGATGTCGCCCGACAACTCAGGCGGTGTGCGTTCAAACACCTCTTTGATTTTTGCTATGATTTCATCTACAGAGTCTTGAAGGGCCTCTTTGAGTTCATAATCGGTGATGACAATTTTCTCGGGCAACCCCCTCAACAAGTTTCTGCCTTTAACCTCAAGTGTTCTGCCGGACGGCGAAAAGACGTTTGCTAACTTTATTTTAACATGCTCTGCCGTTCTCTCTCCGATTAGAACTTTATGCTTTTGTTGAATGTATTTTATTATTGCCGCATCAAGTTTGTTTCCTGCCATCTTAATTGAGGTGGACTCGACTATACCGTTAAATGATACCACCGCGATGTCGGCTGTGCCGCCACCGATGTCCACAACCATTGTGCCTGTGGGCTTTGAAATGTCAATCCCTGCCCCGATAAGCGCGGCAATAGGCTCTTCAATCAAGCAGACTTTTCGCGCCCCGGCAGAAATTGCCGCTTCAATCAGCGCGCGATTTTCAATGTCTGTAACCATGCTCGGAACGCAGATAATAACCCTCGGCTTCACTAAAGCGTTGCGGGTCACTTTTTTTATAAACTCTTTTATCATCAGCTCAACCATTGTGTTGTCAGAAATTACACCGTCTTTAAGCGGTTTAATTGCCACGATATATTCCGGAGTTCGCCCCAACATTTTATATGCCTCTTCGCCTATAGCAACAACTAAGTTTTTCTTTCGGTCATAAGCAACAACGCTGGGTTCGTTGATGACTATGCCTTTCCCATTAAGGGTTATAATGGAATTTGCTGTGCCTAAATCAATCCCGATATCAACGGACGCCATTTTGCTCCCCCTTTATACGTTTTTATTTTCACTAATCTCATTTTACCATAAATTTCTGTTAATATCAATAAATTTTAATAAAAGATTTTTTTTATTTTCCAAATTATTTTCAACAATCTCGAAAAGCAGGCGTTTTTTAATATGACCAACGGTTTTTCCGCTGTAACCGCACGCGATAATATCATGACCGTTAATCGCTAAATCGTCAATACTTAAGCACTCACCGTCGGCGACTATAACCCTTGCTATTTCCAATGCTCTTTCATAGACCCATACCCTATCTTTAATCGAGTCGGCTTTCGCCATATCGTCTGCCGCATGAACCTCACAGAGCAACGCAAACTTCTCATATGTGAATTTCGACAACATGCGCCGCACTGATTTCTTGTTAAGCTGTTCGGGAGTTATTCTTGTGTCGTGTTCTTTAATCAAAAACAAAACTAAAGCGGTTGTCGCATTATCGAAACACAACTGTTTCAACACCCGTGCGGCAATATCACGGCTACGCGCGGCGTGCCCTTTGAAGTGTCTGCGCTCACCCTCTTCTTGAAATGAAAACGGCTTTCCTATATCGTGGAAGAACATGGTGAGCCTTAACACCTTGTCATTTCGTATAGCATCTATTGAGTGGCAGATGTGTTCAAGCACATCGTATTTATGATATTCGGATTTTTGTAAGAAGCCTTGACATTCCAAAATTTCAGGGACGAATTGAGCTAATATTTCGCTGTATTCTAAAATTACCGCCCCTGCTTTTTCACCGCATACTATTCGTGAAAACTCATCTGCTATTCTCTCACGGGCGATTTTTTTCAGCAGTTCTTTTTGAGAAAACAATGCTTTCTTTGTTTCGCCCTCTATTTCAAAGCCGAGTTGCGAGGCAAAACGCAAAGCGCGTAAAATTCTCAAAGCATCCTCTTTAAAGCGCGTTTCGGGGTTCCCCACTGCTCTTATGATTTTGTTTTTTATATCGGCGGCACCATCAAAATAATCAATCGGAACACCGTTTTTGTCAAGTGCTAAAGCATTCATGGTGAAGTCGCGGCGTTCTAAATCTGTTTTAAGCTCTCTCGTAAAGCAAACGCTGTCAGGGCGGCGAAAGTCTGAATATTCACCGTCAGAGCGCATAGTAGTAACCTCGATTTTTTGCCCACCCGACAAAACCGCAATCGTCCCGTGCGCCTTGCCAACGGTATAAAGTCGCTCACCCTCAAATGCCGCGAGCATCTCATCGGGCGTGGCAGTGGTAGTAATGTCATAATCGTGAGGCTCAACCCCCATCAACATATTTCTAACCGCGCCCCCAACAAGATAACCCTCATGCCCGACACTATTTAACTTTTCTATTACATCATTTATCAATTCCTCACCCTATTTCACAGTTGACAGTTGACAATGGATAGTTGACAGTTGTGGTGTCCGCTTACGCGGACGTTTTTAAAATTTTAAAATCCGTCGCCAACGGCGACTCCACAATTGTCAATTGTCAACTGTCAATTGTCAATTGACTTTATCATTGTGTTGACTTTCTCATAGAGAATCTCCGGGCTTTCGCCCACAAAGAATTCGCCGTTGTGGTAGAGTTTTCTTCCAGCAATCATGGTTAGAAGAACGTTTGAATCAGAGCCGCTGTATACTAAGTTGTTTACTATATTGTTTAGCGGTTGCATGTTTGGTTTGTTTAAGTCTATGATGATTAGGTCTGCCTGTTTGCCAACAGCAAGACAGTCGCAATTTTTAAGCCCGATAGCAAGGGCTGAACTTTTTGTTGCCGCCATAAGAGCGGTGGTAGCAGGCATTGCGGCGGCATTTTCGCAAAGGTGTTTTTGAAGCGTGCTGAGTAAAAACATCTCCCTCCAAAGAGACAGGGCGTTGTTGCTGGCGGGGCCGTCTGTGCCTATTGCGAATTTCAGCCCGATTTTGTCATAAACCGAAACGGGGCAAATGCCGCTTGCTAATTTCAAGTTAGAGCAAGGGTTAATAACCGCGTAAACATCTCTGCGCTTCATCATCTCAATGTCGCCCTTAGTGAGATGAACGCAATGAAAACCACCACCGCCATAGTCATAAATCCCCAACTCGGCAAAAAGGGCAGTGGGCGTTTTCCCGTATCGCTCAAGACAATCCGAAACCTCTCTTTTTGTCTCTGAATTGTGGGTATAGACCGGGAGTTTCTTCTGTTTAGCAAGGGCGGCTATTTCTTTGAGACTGTGCAAGGGGGTGGTGTATTCCGCATGGAAGCCCAACTGATAGCTCACTAAGGGGTCCATGCTGTTGAGTTGGGTGTGAAGGTTTTGAAGCGCGGACACATCGTCCCCCGAAACCGCCCCGCACACAGCATACCTAAAGCCGTATTCCCTTGCGGCGTGCGCGCTTGCAAAGGGGTGAAAATACATGTCGAACACTGCCGTTGTCCCCGATGCTATGTATTCTAACAGGGCGAGTTTGGTGAACTCATAAACATGGTCATATCCGATTTTAGCTTCCATCGGAAAGATTTTGTCAAACAGCCACTCTTTAAGCGGAAGGTCGTCTGAATAAGAGCGCAAAAACGTCATCGCGGAATGTGTATGAGCGTTTTTGAGGCCGGGCATAATTAAATTACCCTTAACATCTATTTCCTCATCAAATTTTGACTGCCCGTTTTCAGGTGAACCAAACCCACCCGAAAACGCACCTCCGATATAGCTGATTTTGTCGTCGTTGGTGTGAAGTTCACCCTCTATAATTGAAAAATCATCATCAAGGCATAAGACCTTGGCATTATAAAATCTTGTATTCATTTTTTATAAAACCCTTCTGCTCCAATATTAATTACTATATTTGTTATAAGCTCTTTGAATTTCGGTGCGACTGACTGCATTTTTTTCATCACCTCTTGATGGTCAAGCGGTTGTTCAATAATGCCGCAGCCTAAATTAGACACGCAACTTATTCCGCAAATTTTAAAGCCGGCATGATTCGCCGCGATTGCTTCACAGCAGGTACTCATGCCCACCACGTCTGCCCCTAAAAGGCGGCACATTCTGACTTCGGCAGGGCTTTCATAATTAGGGCCGCTAAGCTGAATATAAACGCCCTCTCTAAGTCTTATATCAAGATTATTGGCAGTTTCTCTAATCATATTACGCAAGTCTCTGTCGTAAATGTTCGACATATCGGGGAAACGCGGCCCAAACTCATCTAAATTTTCACCAATCAAAGGGCAAGGAACAAAATTAGCAATTTGGTCGCTGATTAACATGAAGTCGCCCGGTTCAAAGTCGATGTTAACACTTCCGCTTGCGTTTGTGAGAAGCAAAACTTTTGCCCCCATAAGTCGCATAAGCCGAACCGGAAGCACAACGTCATCCATAGAATACCCCTCATAAAAATGCACCCTGCCCTGCATAATAACCACCGGAGTTTTGCCGATATAACCGAACACAAAACGCCCTTTATGCCCCTGCACGGTTGAACGCGGGAACTCTTCGATTTCTTCATATGGAACGACATATGCCTGTTCTATTTCGTCTGCCAAAGCCCCAAGCCCTGAGCCTAACACAATGGCAACATGAGGGTTAAAGTCAATTTTTTCACTCAAACTCTCAAAGCATTTTTTTAATTTCTCGTTTAATTTCTCACTCATTTTTCAGAAACTCCCCTTCATATGAATAAAAGGGCGGATTTATTATCCGCCCTTTGTTTAAATTAGAGCCTACACAGAGAGAATTGAGTGTTCGTCTCTCGTGTCAAACAGATGAATGTGATTAGGGTCAATCGCCAACTTAACAATATCTTGCGGACGGGCGGAAGAACGACTTGAAACGCGAACAGTAAGAGGCGTTCCCTCACAATTGAGATAAAGGTATGTCTCAGCCCCCATCATTTCAGACACTTCAACGTTAGCTTCAATAATCCCGGTAATAGCCGCCGAGAGATACATGTCTTCATCGTGAATGTTTTCGGGACGAATCCCCAACACAACCGCCTTGTCAACATATCTTTCAAGCGTTGTGCTGTCAGCTTTAGCGGTGGGAACTTCAACGTAAAACTTACGTCCTCTGCCCGTGGGCGAGTCTTCAGAGCCAAACTCAACGGTATATCTGCCTTCGAGTTTGATAAGTTTGGCGTTGATGAAGTTCATTTGAGGTGAGCCGATAAACCCTGCAACGAATTTGTTGACGGGGTTTGAGTAGAGGTTTAAGGGGCTGTCGATTTGTTGTATGTAGCCGTCTTTCATAACAACAATGCGGTCGCCCATTGTCATAGCTTCGATTTGGTCGTGGGTAACGTAGATAAACGTTGTCCCCAATTTTCTGTGGAGCTTAGAAAGCTCGGTTCTCATTTGTGCGCGCAGTTTCGCGTCAAGGTTAGAAAGCGGTTCGTCAAGCAAGAACACTTGCGGGTCGCGCACGATTGCGCGCCCTAACGCGACACGCTGTCTTTGGCCGCCGGAGAGTGCTTTTGGTTTTCTGTCTAACAAATGCTGAATGTCAAGAATTTGCGCTGCTTCTTCAACTAAGTTTCTGATTTCGTCTTTTGGAACTTTACGCAGTTTAAGCCCGAACGCCATGTTATCAAAAACAGACATATGCGGATAAAGCGCGTAGTTTTGGAACACCATTGCTATGTCGCGGTCTTTCGGCGCGACATCGTTAACCAAACGGTCGCCGATATAAAGCTCGCCTTCGGATATGTCCTCAAGACCGGCAATCATACGAAGAGTGGTTGACTTACCACAACCGGAAGGCCCGACAAGGATAATAAACTCCTTGTCCTTGATATTCATGGTGAAGTCGGAAACCGCGACAACATTCCCGGGGTAGCGTTTATAAATCCCCCTGCATGATAAACTCGCCATTATAAATCCTCCTAAAATCTATTTAATATCTTATACTCTATATAATATCAAAAATTCCGCAAAATTAATAGTAGTTAAATAGCTAATTTTTTTAGTGAAGTTTTATATATATTTACTAACACAAACAAACTATTTAACAATTAAACCTTAATTTATTGTAACTAATTAACAAAAAACTCTGGTAACTTACATCTTTCCAACCCCCAAATCGAAAAGTTTGGTAAAAATGACAATTTTATATGCTAATTTTTGTGTAACCTTCATCATATAATTGAAAGAATATAATAAACAGGGGGCAAAATTATGAAAAGAGCGGCAGTTTTATCCGGAAAAAAGGTATTATTGGTTTCATTCATCGTTATTGTGGGAATATTAATATTAAGAATGGTTATTGGGGGATTGTCTTCCGGCGGTAATATAAAGGAGCCGCGAGATGTGGTCGAATACTTAAGCAACTTGGGTTGGGAGGTTAACCCCGAACCCACCGAGGTGAAATTTGTTGAAATCCCCGGGGTTTTCTCTGAGGTCTATGAGAATTATAACGAGATTCAAAAAACCAACGGCTATGATTTAAGCCGACACAAAGCAAAAACAGCCGAACGCTATACCTTTGAGGTGTTAAACTTCCCCGGGAAAACAGGGGTGTTCGCAAATGTGTTAGTGATAAACGAAAAAGTAGTGGGCGGCGACATCTGTTCATATGCTTTAGATGGGTTTATGGTGGGGTTGACGAACAGTTGACAATGTACAATTGACAATTGACAATTGACAATTAATGAATCCGCTTGCGCGGACGGATTTGAAATTATAACAGCTACACCGCCCGGCAGTTTTGTGTTGGGCGGTGGTTTTTTGTTGGAATGTCTTGGGAACTATAAACCGTTAAGTGTAAATGGAATAATCTTCCAAAAATAACCAATACTTTTATTGCGGCAAAACAGGTCAACGCTGAAGAGCGGCCCGACGCGTCCGCG
>WRLV01000002.1 GCA_009777445.1 Oscillospiraceae bacterium
GCTTGTTAGATTTGAAAAGAAAGCCGATAATCATATCGCTTTATTGGCTTTTGCGTTTGCTGTTATTGTTTGGAGAAAACTCATTTTTGTGCATGACGGTGTTATTGTTGGATAGGCTCTAAGTGTATTAAATGAGTCTGCTTTCGCACATTCAGGACTTATTGATGTTGTAATCCCTAACAATGTTATTAAAATATACAACGGTGCTTTTTGGGCTTGCAAAAATCTTGTCAATGTTACACTCCATGATGACATTGAATATTTAGATGTGGATGCGTTTGAAGATTGCGATAGTTTAAGCGAAGAATCTCAAAAAAGGATTGATGAATTATATGATAGATTGCGGAGGGGTTTATGAAAAATTTTAAAATTATAATGGTTTTGGTGCTATGGTTGAGCATAGTATCATGTCGTGTTTCAGAAACAAATAGTATTTCTGAATTTGAAGATGAACAAGTTTCTCAAACGATAATACAAGAAGCAGAAACCACACCCCGAAAAGAGGAAACAACAATGAAATCGCAAGCAGAAAAAAGTAAAGAATTGACAAAAGAAGAAACTAAAAAACAAATCACGGAGGTCGAAACTACCACCACGCCTATAACAATTGCCACGGTCACTTCCGAAACAACAACTATTACAGTAGCATCTGAGGAGACAAGCATGGACGACCCATCGGTTCAAACCGAACCGCCTGAAACATCATCAGATGCAGAAGCCGACTTTGCTTTATTAAAGCATAGCTCGCTTTTTTGTGTCTCGGGTTATGGGTTTACCGGCGAATTCACAGAAGAGCATTATGCTTTAAATAGACTTTTGTTACACGAAAACTCTTTAGACTATTTTCGCAGATTAGAAGCAGAAGCGACTAATGAAGGCAAACTTTATGCTTTGTGTGGATTATATTTTATAGACAATGACAATTATTTTCAACTTTTAGAAAAATATATAGATACCGAAGAATACGTGAGTTATGCATCAGACGTGGAATACGAGGAATTCCCAATGCACAAACTAATAAAAGACGATCATCGCTCCTTAGATTTTTATAGCGGCTGGTATCCTAAACGTGCTGTGTGGGCTTTCGATAAAAAACTAAAAACGTGGGATTGACAAATGGTGGGTATGGTGGTATACTGAGTGTAGAGGGTGGGAATTTATGAATGTTACAGGGGCAAGCGGTGCGATACCGAGAGATGACATTAAGCGCATGGATGCCCATGCCGAGCGATATTACGAAGAAATCCGCAAGCGCAAATCAGATATCGCGGCAATCGCCAAAAACACGGGATTCTCTATCGAAAATGTAGAGAAAATAAAGCAACATGTATTTATAACAGAGCATAATTTAGGCAAAAAGAAGCTCTTACGATTTACGCCGGATTACGACATGGCGGTTTCGTGGCAAAGATTGATAGATGGGTGCGACATCAGAGAAATGGATATTGTTCTGCTGAACCATGAACTCACAGAACTTAACCTTATGGCACAAGGTCACAGTTACGACAAGGCGCATGGAATAGCAGAAGATATATATAATTATGTTAAATTTATAAATGAACTTGATGCGAAGGAGGGGATATTTTGAATAAGCTCAAACTTAAAGAGGCCACGCAAGCCTATGTGATTTATCTGTATTATCCTGATGGAAAAGATAAATACGGGGAAATCCGTATGGATATAGGTGATGAAGAAGCGAACGTGACGACACGTGCAGATTTGGGTAATGAAATCACATCGGGCAGTTATGCTTTCAAAGCGGCTAAAGCTGTTAAAGAATGTGTACAAGAGCGGAACTTCCCTCTTGAATTTACACAGGCATGGTATTAAAAAGTTATTTCCTCTTTTTTAACTTCCGCTCTATATAGAGCGGAAGTTGTTTTTGTTATCGGCAGACAAAAGTTTAAAATATGAAAGCCGCTTCTATGTGAATATTTTGACATTCCCAAAGCAAAATAAAGTTATTACTAAAGAAAGGGAATGTCTAAAATATGAAAGCAGTGATTATGGCGGGCGGCGAGGGAACGCGGTTAAGACCTTTAACCTGCGGTTTGCCGAAGCCGCTGACAAAGTTGTGCAACCGCCCAGTGGTTGAATACATTCTTGATTTGTTAGATTCGCAAGGGTGCGAAGAGGCAATATTTACCCTGCGTTATCGCGGAAATATGCTTGAAAAGCATTTTGAAACCCATAAATATAAAAATATAAAACTTTATTTCGTTCATGAAGAAGAACCGTTGGGAACAGCGGGCTGTGTTAAAAATGCCGTAAAAGAAATATACGGCGAGAATGCTGCTCTTGGGGATTTCTTGGTTATAAGCGGCGACGCGCTGTGCGATTTTGATTTATCGCAAGCAATGAAGTTTCAAAAGCAGAAAAACGCCGATGCCACAATAGTCACAAAACAGGTAAACGACCCCCGCGAATATGGGTTGGTGTTAGAAAACGGCGGCAGAATAACAGGGTTTTCAGAAAAGCCCTCGTTCTTGAATTGCGTGACAGATTGCGCTAATACCGGAATTTATATAATAAACTCAAAGGTAACACAGCTTATTCCGGACGGCAAAATGTGGGACTTCGCAAAAGATGTTTTCCCGCAAATGATTAAACAGGGAATGTCGCTTTATAACTATGCGGCGCAAGGCTATTGGTGCGACATAGGCGACCTGTTCACCTATCGCAAAAGTCAAATTGACATGCTGTCGGGTGAGGTAAAACTGCAACTAAAAGGCGAAAAATTTGCAAACGGCTTTTTCTCACAAACACCAGAGAGCGAAATAACCAACACAGTTAGCGAAAATGTAAAAGTCATTCCCCCTTGTTATATCGGCAAAAACGTAAAAATCGGCGATGGAAGCGTGATAGAAAACACTGTGCTGTGCGACAACGTAACCATTGGCAAAAATGTGAAAATCTTTGGCGGCGTTGTTCTTGACGGTGCATATTTGGGTGGGAATGTCATTGCCGAAAATTCAATAGTTTGTTCAAACGCGAAAGTCTGCTCCGGCGCGGTGCTGGGTGAAAATTCTGTCGTTGGCGAAAACACGGTAATTGGAGACGGCGCGGAACTTAAACCGGGCGTGAAGATTTGGCAAAACAAGCGAATTTCGCCTTTTTCAGTCGTCTTTCGCGATATGAACACAGAGAAAGACAGTGTTCAGAAAGCAAGTGACAATAATAAGTTAGAGTTCGGGGAAAAGGGAATCAGCGGGAGTGTCAATGTGGATATTGATATGGAAACGGCGGTAAGAATCGGCGGCGCTGTTTCGCGATTGTCTGAAAAAGGGGTTTTGCTTTCTTGCGCGGTTGGCGGCGCAACGGGTGCGCAAAACGCGCTGAAAAATGCAATAGCCTCCGGTTTATCGGCTTGTGGGGTGACTGTGATTGATTGCGCAACTTTGAGCCTTCCCGCGCTTGTTTATTTAAGCGGCGTGTTAGTCTGTGATATAATTGTCAATATAAGCGTTAAATCGCCTGACTCGACGACTATTGAAAAAAATAAACCCGGTGTGGGCGGTTTGTCGGTTAATGATGACACGTTAATCACTATTCTCAACAGGTCGGGGCTTAACCTTACTCGTGCGCAAGAAAGACTGCTTGAAGGCGGACTCAACAGAAGAGAATACAAGACGGCGGCTCAAAACGCTTTCGGCTTGCGAAAACGCTTTTATAACGGCGATGAGCTGTACGCTTACAGCTTAAGCGGAATGTCTTTCAGAAAAAGTAATTATAACATTGAGCTGTCTTATAAAAATAACGAACGTTTTAACACTTATTTTGAGCAAATTTCTAATAAACACGGTGAAAAACTCACAGTCAACATCAGCGATGACGGAACAACGGCAGCTTTTCAGTTCGGTAATTTGACAATCGGGCATGAAAAATTAGTCTTGATTGCGGCTTTAGCTAAGTTTGACAGAGGGGTTGATGTTGCGCTGCCTGCTGATTTTCCCGTGGTTGCTGAGGTTATGGCAAGAAAACATGGCAGGAGAATTCACCGTTTTTTTCTTTGCTCTAACGATGACAGCGATAAGCGAGCGCGGGAATTAGTCGCGGCACAGCCGTTTTTGAATGATGGTGTTTATCTTTCACTGTTTGTCTTGAATTTTATGGCTGAGAAGAAGCTCACACCCGCTATGGCGGCGCAGGCTGTTCCCGAATTTTCGGTTAACAAGCGAATGGTGAAAATCAGTTGCCCTCCTCAGCGTATTCTCAGAGAGTTCTGCAAAGAAGCCGCCGCAGTCGGTGAAGGGCTTATGCTTAACCGTGGCAAAGACAAGGTGTTGCTCCGTTCAAACAAAACAGGAGATTCACTTTATTTGTTTGCCGAAAGCGCGAGTGCCGAAACCGCCTGTGCCCTATGTGACGAGGTTGAAAAAAAGATTAAAAACTATCTTCTTGACAAACACAAATAAATATGATAAAATTGACGTACAGTGGATAATTGACAATTGACAGTTGACAGTTGCGGAGTCGCCTTTCAGCGACATATTTAGAATTTATAATAATTGTGTCAAAGGAAATCCGTCCGCGGTAGCGGACTCAATAATTGTCAATTGTCAATTGTACATTGTCAATTGTCATTACATATATTTAAACCCACAAGCGTAAGGTGGGCGATTTTCGGTTTTCACGAAATAAGAAAGAAGAGGTAAAAATGCCGACAAACAAAGTTAATTCTGATAATAGTTCTAAAAAACAAACACTTAAAGTTAAGATGATTAAGCCGTCCGAGGCTAAGGGTTCTAATGCCGCACTCAACTCAAATGCGGCGGCAAAGTCGAAAAGCAGTCCTGCAAAAAAAGATGCAAGAGCGAAAAGAAGCACAACACATTCCCCCAAAAACAGCCTTGCGGCACAGGTGGATAAAGCACTCAAATCTTTTTCAGAACAGGGCAAGGGCAAGAAAAAGGCGGAAAAAGCCGAACGCCGCACTTCTCCGCTCAAAATCACCTCTTTGGGGGGGTTGGGCGAGATTGGTAAAAACCTTTATGTCTATGAATGTTCAAATGATATGTTTATTATTGATTGCGGCATGGCGTTTCCCGATGATGATATGTTGGGTGTCGATATTGTGATTCCCGATTTCACCTATCTTGAAAGCAATCGTGATAGACTGCGCGGTGTTGTTTTAACGCACGGTCATGAAGACCACATAGGCTCTTTGCCTTATCTGCTGAAAAAAATCAATGTGCCGGTTTATGGAACGCGGCTTACTTTGGGTTTAGTTGAGGGCAAGTTGAAAGAACACGGGATTTTGTCAAGTGCTAATCTTAATGTCGTTCAGCCACGGCAGACAGTGCGTTTGGGGTGCATGAGCGTTGAATTTATAAGGGTTAATCATTCAATTCCCGATGCTTGCGCCATAGCGGTACATTCGCCGGCAGGAATAATTGTGCATACCGGTGACTTTAAAGTTGACTATACCCCTATCGAGGGCGGTATAATCGACCTTGCGCGTTTTGGTGAGCTTGGCAACAGAGGGGTTCTTGCGTTATTGTCTGAAAGCACTAACGCCGAACGCCCGGGATATTCCATATCCGAAAGCAAAGTGGGAGAGACGTTTAATAACCTTTTCAGTGCGGCAGTGGGCAAACGCATAATAGTCGCAACTTTTTCAAGTAATATCCACCGCGTCCAACAAATTATTGATAACGCTCATTTACACGGGCGCAAAGTCGTGGTGTCGGGAAGAAGCATGGTCAATGTTATGCAAAAGGCGATTGAGCTAAATTATATAAAAATTCCGAAGGGGCTTTTGGTGGATTTAGATAAGATGAAGTCCTGTCCTCCTGAGGAATTGGTTATGGTGACAACGGGCAGTCAAGGTGAGCCGTTGTCCGCGCTTTCACGCATGGCGGCTTGCGAACACAGGCAGGTGGCTATAAATCCCAACGATTTAATTATTATTTCTGCAACGCCAATTCCGGGTAATGAAAAGATGGTTGGCAGGGTGGTGAACGACCTGTTGAAACTCGGCGCGGAGGTTGTGTATGAAAAAATGTATGAGGTTCATGTTTCGGGACACGCCTGTCAAGATGAGCTTAAAATGATGATTTCACTGACGAAGCCTAAATTTTTCATCCCCATTCACGGTGAATATAAGCATATGAGAAAACACGCGTCGCTCGCTGAAAAAATGGGGGTTCCCGAGCAGAACATTCATATGTTGGGATTGGGCGAACAAATAGAAACCGACAGCGTAACCATGAAGCAGGTTACAAAAGTCCCTGCCGGTAATGTGTTGGTGGACGGAATAGGTGTCGGCGATGTCGGCGCAGTGGTATTGAAAGACCGCAAGAAGCTTGCCGCCGACGGGCTGATTATAATTGTTGTCTCAATAAAGAGGGATTGCTTCGAGATTGTGTCCGGCCCCGACATTGTCACACGCGGCTTTGTTTATGTCAGAGAGTCGGAAGAACTCTTAACACAAGCTAAAAAAATCATGGCAGACACGCTTAATTCCTGCATTAAATCTAACATTCGCGAACACGGCACAATAAAAGGCAGAATGAGAGACGACATGAACGATTTTATCTTCGCGAAAACCAAAAGAAACCCTATGATTCTGCCAATAATCATGGAAGTATAACCGGCGAGCCGCCGGTGGCAGAAGCTGCCTTTCAATCTTAAATTTTTAATGGGGAACAGATGAAAAATTTTTATCGCCACACCGAGTTAATTATATCTGTTATCGCGCTGATTTTAATGCTGGGCGGGTTTTCGTATTATTTATACCGCGAAAACACCGGTCTGTTTTGGATTGTCGCGCCCTTTATCGTGCTTGTTGCAGGTTTTGTAATCGGAAAACTTATTACCGTTACCCGAAAAACCTATCAGTATTTTGCTTTTATTCATTCTGCAATTCAAAAGGCAGACAGAACGGTTTTATACAACCTGTCACTGCCCATAGCGGTGGTGGACGATAACCCTTGTTTTGTTTGGTTTAACAAGAGTTTTCGTGAAAACTTTAGAGATATTGACTACGGTCATAACTTAAGCGTGATTTTTAACGGCGACATAAAGCTTTTATTAGACGACAAAAGCGCGAAAGTCACGTATAAAGGCAGAAGGTTTTCGGTGAGCGCGTTAAACCCCGACTCAACTATTGAAAGAATCCAAGACGAGAGAAAAAAAGGCGAAATATATATAGTTTGCTTTGAAAACATCACAAAGCAAACCGAACTTGAAACACAGCTACGGCAAAAACATCCGGTGGCTATTTTCATCATGGTGGATAACTATGATGAAATGTTTGACGGTGTTCTTGACAGTGAAAAGGCGCATGTTACCGTAAAAATCGACAAGTTGCTTGAAGAATTTGTGGCAGGCACTAACGGCATTATGAAGAAGTTTAATCGTGACCGCGTTTGGGTGGTTCTTGAAAGTCGAGATGTTATGAAAATCATCGAAGGAAAAGTGAAAATCCTTGATAAGGCGCGAGAAATCGCGGTTAAAGACAGGCTTAACGTTACCTTTTCTATCGGCATAGGAACCACCGGGAAAACCCTTGCCGAGAGTGAGGTTTTTGCCCGTCAAGCTTTAGAAATGGCGTTAGGCAGGGGCGGCGACCAAGCGGTAGTTAAAACCGGCAACGGCTTTGAGTTTTACGGCGGTGTCTCAAAAGGAATTGAGCGGCACGTCAAGGTTAAGTCGCGAATTATCACAAACTCGCTTATAGACCTTGTCGAAAACTCAAGCAGTGTATACATAATGGGGCACAAATACAGTGACCTCGACAGCATCGGCGCGTCAGTGGGTCTTGCAGGGGCTATCAGCAATTTAGGGCGAAAGACCTATATCGTGGTGGATAAACCCTCTTCTTTAGGGCAAGAGCTGATTACCATGGTGAAAGATTCAGAGCAGGACAAACACGGTGTATTTATTCAACCTAACAAGGCGCGCGAGCAGTTCGGCGACGACTCTCTTTTAATCATCGTTGACACGCATAATCCCAATTTGGTTGAAGATGAGGAAATATATAATCGTGCCTTAAAGGTTGTGGTTATTGACCATCACAGAAAAACCGTTAATTTTATTGACAACGCGCTTATATTCCACCATGAGCCGCACTCGTCGTCTGCCAGTGAGATGGTTGCCGAGATGTTGCAATATTTCGGGGCGGCAGGAAGAATCACTGCCGCTCAGGCAGAGGCTCTGCTTGCCGGAATAATGTTAGACACCAAAAACTTTACACTAAAGACAGGTGTCAGAACTTTTGAAGCGGCTGCGTTTTTAAGAAAGTTAGGGGCAGACACGGTTAACGTGAAAAGTTTTTTCGCCAACTCCTTTGAAAACTATCGGCATATAGCAAAGTTAGTCGGAACAGCTAAACTGCACAAAAAATGCGCTATTGCTTCAACCGATGAGACATATGATAACGTGAGACTGTTAGCGCCGCAAGCGGCAGACGAAATGCTTGCCATCACAGGGGTTGAAGCCTCGTTTGCGATTTATAAAGTGGGAAGCGACATTCACGTAAGCGCGCGTTCAATGGGTGGAATAAATGTTCAGCTTATTATGGAGTATTTAGGCGGCGGCGGCCACTTCACCATGGCAGGGACACAGATGAAAGATATAACGTTGGCAGAAGCGCAAAGCCGAACTGTCAGCGCGATTGATTTATATTATGATAACCAAAACTAACCGGCGAGCCGCCGGTGGCACTCTTGTGCAGAAAGGACAGGTCTGAAAAAATGAAAGTTATTTTATTGCAAGATGTTAGGGGTACGGGTAAGAAGGGGGAAATCAAGGAAGTGAAAGACGGTTATGCGCGTAACTTCCTTATTGCCAACAAATTAGCGGCAGAAGCGACTAAGAATAATCTTAATGTGCTTGAAACCCAAAAAGCGGCAAAACAACATAAAATCGATGTTGAAAAGCAAAATGCAGTCGATACAGCCAAAAAAATTGAAGGAAGAACCTTCAAAATCACCGCGAAGTCAGGGGTGGGCGGCAAACTGTTCGGGGCGGTTACCTCTAAAGATTTAGCCGCCGCAATAAAAGAAGAAATGGGAACAGACATAGACAAGAAGAAGTTAAGCCTACGCGAAGAGGTTAAAACATTCGGTACATATGAAGCAACAGCAAAACTTCACAGTACAGTGAGTGCAAACTTTTTCATCAATGTATCAGATGCGCAATGACATTCCATTAAAAAAAATAAAAAAGGGGGTGTCTTAAATAGAAATAAATGCTTCGTCTTTGCCGTATAGCTTTGATGCCGAGCAGGCGGTTTTAGGCTCTGTCTTGCTTGACTCGTCGGTGATGGATGTGTTAGAGCGGCTTAACCCCGAACATTTTCATGTGGGGTTGCATGGTGAAATTTTTGCGCAAATGCGGCAGATGTTTATAGTCTCAAAGCCCCTTGATATTGTGACGGTTATAGAAGAAACGCTCAAAAATAAAGTCTTCGATACCCAAGAAGAAGCGAAAAAATTCTTAGGTGGGCTTTCGGGGGCAGTCTCGACATTATCAAAATCAAGCATCAGAGAATATGCCGGAATTATTGAGGAAAAGTATCTGACAAGGCGATTGGTCTTAGCCTCGAAAGAAATTTTTGAGGCGGCATCGGGTGGGCTTAGAGACACCGAGAGCCTTTTAGATTTCGCGGAAGAGAAAATCTATGACATCAGACGTTCGCGTGAAATTCGAGGGCTTACTTTGATAAAGCCCGACGTTATAGACGCAATGACAAAGCTAACCGAGCTTGCCGCGAATCCCGACGACAAAAGAACCCCTGTTACGGGGCTTTCGACCGGGTTTTCATACTTAGATAAATCTATTTTCGGGTTAAATAAATCAGACCTCATCATCATTGCAGGGCGACCCGGAATGGGCAAGACGACCTTTGCCATGAACATTGCGATTAATGCGGCAAAAATACATTTTGGCAAACAAGTGGCAGTGTTCAGCCTCGAAATGTCGAGAACTCAATTAGTGAACAGGATTTTTCAAGCCGAAGCTAAAATTACTGCTGAACAAATGAAAACGGGGGTTATTCCTCATACCGCTTGGAATAACATCAGAGAGGCCGCTCAAATCTTGACTCAATTAGGGGTATACATAGACGACAGCGCGGGCATTTCTATCGGCGAGATGAAGGCTAAACTGCGCCGTATGCCGAATTTGGGGCTTGTGGTGATTGACTATCTTCAACTCATGTCTACAGGAAGAAGAGACGGAAATCGCGTTAATGAAATATCAGAGCTAACTCGAAATTTAAAGGTTATGGCGAAAGATTTAAATGTCCCGATTATTTTGGCATCACAGCTTTCGCGCCAGTCTGAAAAGCGGTTTGACAAAGACAAGAGACCCATGCCGCCCATGCTCTCTGACCTGCGTGATTCGGGTTCAATAGAACAAGATGCAGACATAGTTGTGTTCCTTCACAGAATCGGATATTACGACCCCGAATACGAATATCCCAACGCCTGTGAATGTCACATTCAAAAAAACAGGCACGGAGAAACCACTACAATCGGGCTGAACTTTGAAGGGCAGTTCTTCAAATTCACCACGGCAGAGTATAGAGCAGTTGACAGTTGACGAATAATTGACAATGTACAATTGACAATTGACAATTGTGGTGTCCGCTTGCGCGGACGGGTTGTAGGGGACGGGCTTGCCCGTACCGAATTTGTTTGCTAATCCGAATGCGGTATTGCGGGACGGGCAAGCCCGTCCCCTACGTTTGCCCATATCAAATTTTCAAAAAACTTGACTTTTAAAATCAAGTATGCTAAAATAATATTACAGAAAGCGAGGTGTTATTTTGAGCTGTAGAATTATAAAGGCGATTTTGCCTGTTAAGAGCGATGTTGTGTTTCGGCTCTTCTTTGCAGATGAGCGCGATATGGGTGACCTTACGAGGTTTTTGAAAGCTTTTTTGCTATTGTCCGATGATGATTATGACGAGATTGAAATAGCTGACCCTCATTTATTACGAGACTATGACGGCGATAAGTTGGCGATTATAGACGTAAAACTTCGTACCAAAAGCAAGAAGACAATCCATATAGAAATTCAGCTTAGAGTAACTCCCGAGATTAAAGAACGCGTAATTTATTACAGCTCAAAACTCATAACAGAGCAAATGGGCAGCGGTGATAATTATGACACGATTAAGAAAGTTATAAGCATAATAATCACAGAAGAAACGCTGATTGCTGATAGTCCGGAATATCATCATCGTTTCGTAATGTTCGACCAAAAATCGAACGTTGAGTTTTCGGATTTGTTGGAAATACATACGCTTGAGTTGAGCAAATTGCCGATTGATACGGACGGCACAGAGTTGTACGATTGGGCAAAGTTTATTAACGCCGAAACAGAGGAGGAATTAACCATGATTGCTGAAAGAAACCCACAATTTCAACCGACTGTTGTCAGATTGCGTGAGTTGTCTGGCGATGAAAAGGCACGTGATTTGTATGAACGTAGGGAAAAAGCACGGCGTGACCATAATATGTTTGTTAGAGGGGCTAAGCAAGAGGGGCGTAATGAACGCTCTTTTGAGATTGCTCAAAGACTTCTTGAACGCGGCAGACCCATTGAAGAAATTATGGAAGATACCGGTTTAACGCATAAGGAAATTGAACGCTTGCAACTGCATTAAAAACAATTCTTAACCCCAAACGCCGCCCAAAAAAATTCTGCAAAACCTATTGCAATTTCGTTTCAAACGTGTTATAATAGAAAAAAGCAACCAAAAAGTTCAAAAAAACAGTGAGAGGGTTGACAACCATGCGGAAATATGGCATAATTAGAAGAGAAGCAAGCAAGCAAGCAAGCAAGCAAGCAAGCGAGCGAGCGGTTAGGTTTAATACCGTTTTATTTTCGTGTGCCGTGTTACATATAATTATCAAGGCGACTACCCCGCATTAGCGGGCGGTAGCCGCCTTTTTGCATTTCTACTAATTTTTGTTATTATTGAAGGAGCTTACCAATATGAAAATCAAATCTACATCAAAAATCGTAGCATGGGTGCTGACTTTCGCACTCGTGTTGAGCCTACTCCCGACCATGTCGTTGACTGTATCGGCGAACACCGACCTCCTATACAGTAACATTAAAGGCGTAACGATAAGCCTGCCGCCCGGCGCGAGTGTTATTGTAGGGAACGGTTGGTTCAATATCAGCACTGTATTCCCCGTTCTCGTAACCCTCACTGCCGCTCAAGCCAACGGCAGCGGTCTAACAAGCTTTACTACAAATGGAGCCGACGGCACAAGAGTAATCCATATCACCGCCGCTACGGTAGAAACAGCGGGCGGCTTAACCGCCTACCTTAACGCTAATATTAACTCCAACAATGACATTCGGGGTCATAGCGGAAATCTCCGAACGAACTACAACAACGGGCCACTCGAACACGGCGATTTCTTAGTCGTGTTTGCGATGGACATTGATTGGAGTGGCGATACCGGCATATACGCCTTTAAGATAGAAATCCCCGACTGCGAAGTCTGCAACCAAACCCCCTGTGTTTGCGCCGGCTTGACTTATACCGTCACTTTCAACACTAACGGTGGCAGTGCCATTGGCAATGTTACAGTTACCGAAGGCAACACAATCACCGCCCCGACTGCCCCGACTAAAGAGGGTTATGCTTTCGGAGGTTGGTACAGAAACAGCGCCTTAACCCAGCTGTGGGATTTCAATGCTCACACTGTAACGGAAAATATTACCCTCTACGCAAAGTGGACGGCAGCCTATACCGTCACTTTTAACACCGATGGTGGCAGTGCCATTGAAAATGTCACAGTTTTAGACGGCGGCACAATCACCGCCCCGGCTAATCCGACTAAAGGCGGTTATTCTTTCAGCGGTTGGTTCACAGACACGACTTTAACTACTCTCTGGCATTTCAATGCTAACTTCGTATATGGAAATATTACCCTCTATGCAAAGTGGACGGCAGTCCATACCGTCACTTTTGACACCGATGGCGGTAATGCCATTGGCAATGTTAGTGTGGTAGACGGCGATAGAATCACCGCCCCGACTGCCCCGGTTAAAGCCACCTTCGTTTTCGATGGTTGGTACAAGGACACTGACTTAACTATCCCGTGGGATTTCGATGTTAACGTTGTGACGGAAAATGTAACCCTTTACGCAAAGTGGAAGGCGACTGTAATGCCGGACACGCCGACAGGCATGTTTAATCTTGCCGATGGTACATGGAATGGTGTGCCATGGGACGAAGCAACAATGGGGGATGCAAACAATATCTCATGGAACAGCCCAATCCTAACCGTGAAAGACATCGCGAACATAGAAGTGACAGGCAATGTGGTGGGTACCAATAGTTCAAACAGGTATCGCATTGTTGTTGACGAGGGCGCAACGGCAAGCATCACGCTGAACAACTTATCTATCAGGCTTGGCGACAGCGTAGCCTCCCCGCTTTTGTTAAACGCGGGAGCAAACCTGTTCCTTACCATTGCGGGAACCAACACCCTCACGGGGGAGGGAAGTCAACCGGGTATACAAGCCCCCGCCGGAACCACGCTGACGATAGACGGCACAGGCAGTTTGGCAGCCATCGGTGGGAACTTCTCCGCAGGTATTGGCGGTGGCGGTCATATCATCATCAAAGGCGGCATACTGTTTAACGGTGACAGCGGCACGGTATACGGCAATGTTGAGCTTGAGAATGATTTGACACTCACAGCAAACCAAACGCTGACAATCCCGGATAACGCAAAATTGACGATATTGAGCGGTGTAACGCTGACGAACTATGGTACGATTAACAACAAAGGCACAATTGAAAATAACGGGACGATTATTAACAAAGGGACAGTCATAAACATCGGTACGACTGTTGGTTGGGACTTATATACAGTAACCTTCAACACCACCGGCGGCAGTGCCATTGGCGATGTTAATGCGGCTAACGGCGATAAAATCATCGCCCCGACTGTTCCGGTTAAAGTCAATTACACTTTCGGCGGTTGGTACAAAAACGAAAACTTAACCATGCCGTGGGATTTCGCTGTTGACGTTGTGATGGAAGATGTAACCCTCTACGCAAAATGGTTGAATGCTGTTTGGTGGAACAGCAACGGCAATAATCTCACAGTGCAAGACGGCGACATTGTGGTAATTGCGGCAGGAGCGACCGGTACGCTTACCGTTCCGGCGGGTGCAGAAATTACGATACTCGGCGGAAGCGCACACGCGCCTATTGATAATGGCACCAACCGCATTAGTTTTGACATTCACGAAACAGCAAAGGTTATATGGCAAGCTCATTATACAAGCCATACCGGAAATTATACTGAAATATCCGATTCAAGTGCAGGTGTTTTTGAAGTTGCGGGCGGAAGTATCAAAAACACTAACGGTATGGCAATCATCAATGATTCGACCAATACCAAACTTATAGTAAGTGGTGGAAGTGTCTACTCAAAGTCGCACACTGGTATAGCTTCGTACGGTGATGTTATTATCACCGGCGGCAAGGTTGAGTCGGGCGGTATGGATGCGATATCCATGCGGAATAATGCTTTTTTGTTTATTGATTCCGATGTGGAAGTTGTAGCCAATATACTTCTGTTGAACAACGTTGTTGCATTTATAAACAGCGGCGCAACGTTTACCGGGAATGTCTTCACAGGCAATGCTTCGGGTACTAATTCGATTGGCATAACCAAAACAACCAATGCCACAGAATTTTACGCAGGACACTCAACCGGATTGGACGTTGTAGGCACAGTTGCAACAGCAGTTTGGGCTGTTCAAGACGGCAAAAGCGGCATCCGCTACGCTCGCGGCACAAACACGGGCTTTTTTGAAGTGCCGGGCGTGGTTGTAGAAGCCATCTTCGTCAATGGTGTGGAGGTGGGAAACCGCACTGTTGCGAATATCCAATCCGCAATCACAAACGCACTTGCCAATAATGATGAAGTCAAGGTGACGGGTAGGTTTACAGGCGCGGACAGTTCGCTTACCCTACTCATACTCGCAGGCAAAACATTAGTATGGGATGCGGAGTATACCGGAAGTGCCAACAATTTGATTTCAATTACCGGTAATAACAGTGCAGGGATTATGCGGATTGACTCTAATGGGGTTATAAGAGCAACCGGAGATACGGTTGCGCTTAATACCGGTAGCAATATTAACCGCAACAATGTGAATATAATCCTAAATGGAGGTACGGTTACGAAGAATGCCGGAACGATGCCGGTAATAGCTTTATATATCAGCCCATCTCTAAGTATTCTAAGCGGCAGTATAGAGGGCAATGTCGTGGCGAATAATAGCTCCATTGTTTATGTCGCAGACGGCAATATAGTGAACGGCGATATTCAAAGGGGTGGCAGTGCGATAGGGTACTACACGGGCGACAATGCGGCGAAATTCAGAACGAGCGGCTCTGATAGGTTCACCCCCGGCACAAATCTGTTCCAACTCGATGTGCCTACGCTGACCAACAATGACGGCGATTACATCTACGACAACACAACACCCTATGCAGGAGCAATCACTGCGACATTCCCGGCAGTGCTGACCGTTACCTCTGTGACAGCGAATAACAGCGATGTTACGGCTGTGCTTGAGAATAACGAAGTTCAGCTCACAGGGAATTACAACGGCGAAATCGCCTTAACTGTTACAGGAACACTCGCAAACGGCAGAATCCCCGTAAGTTTCACCACGGCGGCGTTTGGCGTGAATGTTGATACGCCGCTTGAATCCACCACAGTCACCGTAACCGCTCCCGACAACATCGCCTACGGCGAAACGCTCGGAGAACCGACCGCAGAAGCGGCGGCGGGCAATGTAGGCATGTTCACGTTCTACTACACGGGAACAATAGCAGACGGCAACACCTACGATTCAGACGATAAGCCGACATTACCGGGCGAATACACCGTGACGGCTACGCTTGTGAGCGATAGGCATTATGGAAGTGGCGAATCAGCTACTTTCACAATCTCACCAAAACAACTCACATGGAACGCAGACGGCACAGTGCTCGATAAGACGTTTGACGGTGATGACTCCGCAATAATCGAAACTGCTCCGACTTTAGACGGCATAATCAATAACGATAACGTGACTGTCACAAACGGCACGGTGAATTTCGCAAGTGCAAACGTGGGAACGTGGGCAGTCACAGCGATTAGTTTCGGAATCGAGGGCGATGACGAATGGAAGTACACAATAAGCGTTCAGCCGACTTTCGCAAACGGCACGATTACAGCGAGCAATTTCACCGACAAAACCTACACCGTCACCTTCAGCGTAGCCGGAACAAACGGCACAATAACCGCATTATCGGGCGGAATGTCAATCACCACCGGCGCGCAGGTTCTTGAAGGAGCAACCGTCACCTTCACCGCGACACCGACTGACGGTTACCGCGTTAAAGAGTGGAAAAACAATAACACCGTAGTCAACGGCAAAGCACCCACATATTCCACACAAATTAACGCCGCGACCAACGTGACCGTTGAATTTGAGGAAGTCCCGGAAAATCCGCCTGAGTTTGAACTCGGCGACTGCAACAATGACGGAAAAATAAACATCGCCGACTTAACCTATCTCAAACACGCGATTGTGGGAGCTTTAGAGAAAAACGACCAATGCAAAGTCGCAGGGAAAGAAGCGACTGACGCACAAAATCTTTCTGCCCTCAGAAACTATTTAACAAGGAAAGAAGCGTTTCCGGGGAATTCTGAGAATTAGAAGATATAAATAAGAATAGTAGGGGACGGGCTTGCCCGTCCCGAATTGAACATGAACACCGCCCGACACTTATTTGTGTTGGGCGATGTTTTTTTGGTTGGAATGTCTTGTAAAAATTCAAAAAGTGTGGTATTATATTTGTAGCAATAAAATTCAGAACTTAAAGGGGAGGAACCAATTATGAAAACTAAAATCGCTTCTATTTCAAAAGACTGCGTTGCTTGCGGTTGTTGTGTGCGAGCGTGTTCACTGAATGCAATCAGTGTACACAAAGGCAAATATGCGGTAGTCAGCGACAAGTGCGTAGGTTGCGGGAAATGTGCGTATATTTGCCCTGCTGATGCAATCGAAGTTGACAAAATCACGGCTTGTAAAGTGAAGCAAAAACACTTGTATGATTTTCTGTGGGTTGGCGAACTTCTCTACATAGCCCTTGGATTTTTCAACATTTTGTTTGCATGGCTTGGGCTGATTTTTATGATGACACCTCTGTTTATGGCGATTATCGGGGGCAATAAATCCTATTGCAGAAAATACTGCGGCAAAGGACAATTGTTCGGGTTAGTCGGTAGTAAATTATCGCTAAAGCTGAAACCGCCACGATTTTTACGTTCAAAATGGTTCAGGTCTTGCTTTTTGACATTTTTTATGACGATGTTCGCCTTGATGCTCTATTCGGTTGTTCGAGTGTTCGGCGGCGCGGAATTAAGCGAAACAATCACGCTTTTGTGGGCATTTAAGTTGCCGTGGAATTGGGCGGCTCTATCGTTTGTACCAACGTGGGTTGCACAATTCGCCTTTGGTTTTTACGGGACAATGCTGACTTCGACAATCTTGGGAATTACCACAATGGTGCTGTTTCGCCCACGCACTTTCTGTGTCTACTGCCCGATGGGGACGATGACTCAAGGAATTTGCAGGTTGAAAAAATCATGATTTTCATGATTTTCGAGTAACATTCAAGTTCAACAGCCCCATACTCATAAACCGTTTGCGCAACGGTATAATCACTAATATGCAAAAGACGACTTTTACAATGTCTAACGGGATAAACGGGAACACTGCCGATGCTAACGTTGCGATAAATGTGGTTCCTGTGGAAATGCTTAACCAGACTGTGCCGCCGACATAAAGCAGTAAATGCGAAAAAACGATTGAGACAGTGCCTCTTATAAAAGTTTTTTTCTTGGTTTCGTTTTGCATGGCATAATTTGAATTTAACGCGAAAGATATAATCGCCGCCATTATAGGGTAGACCATTAAATAGCCGCCTGTCGGGCCTAACAATCTGCTCATTCCACCCATAAAACCGCCGAACACCGGCAGACCCACCGCGCCGAGCAAAAGATAGCAAATCTGCGACATAATGGCGCACCGTGGCGGTAATAAAATTGCGGCACTGTAAACAGCGACTATGCCGAGCGAAAGCGGAACCAATGGAGAAAACGGCAACGGAACAGCGATTTGAGCAAAAACAGCAGTCAACACCGCGAATATTGATGTAAAACATATGTCCTTAACCGGCGTGCCGCCGGTGGCAAAATTTCTTTTTTCAGTGGGATTTGAGGTTTCTCTTGGCGTGCCGCCGGAATTTATTTTCTTCTTCATTTTAATAAAACCTTTCTATTTTTCTTCATGAACTTTAAGAACTATAACAGTTATATTGTCACCACCCCCGTTTTCTTTGTTAAGCGCGCTCTCAATTAGTTTAACGGCGGCTTTTTCGATGTTGTTTTTGTTTTCTTCAACTATCTTGAGAATTTCGTTAAAACTTAAATCATCAGTCAGCCCGTCCGTGGCAATCACGAAAATTTGTTCGTCTTTTAGTTTGAGCGGTCTTGAAATAGTGGCGGTTAAAACCCCGTTTTCGCGCGGAAGCCCGAAATATTTAATCAACCTTCGCCCGTTAGATGGCAACATAGCTACCGACTCAATAGATTTAAGCATAGACATTTCATTATTGTCAACGGTGAGTTTTTCGAGCGTGTTTTGCTCAATGACAAATGTGGAGCTGTCACCTATATTAATAGGGGCTGCCTCATCGCAAAAGATGAATAAACCGCTTAACGTTGCCCCCATTCTTCTGATATTCCCCTTATTCGGGTGTTCGAGAATTTTTTGGTTGGTTCTTCTCACCATTCGCTGAAAAGCTTCCACATACTCAAATTTTTCTTTGCGCTCACTGCTCAAGCACGCGCCATTCTCAGCAACAAATTCGCGTAAAGAATCTGCCACAATAAAACTCGCCGCTTCGCCTTGTTCATGCCCACCCATTCCATCAGTTACCGCAAAAAGTCGGTTGGTGTTCGATTTGGCGCGTTTGCCGATTTGCCGTATACCTGTTTGCGACATTGACTTTTGTTGAGTCGGCGTTAGAAGCTCACCGATAAAAAAATTGTCTTCATTGTTCACCCGATAATTACCGATATGAGTAACAGCAAAACATTCAAACGAAAACACGGATTTAAACCTCCTCAATCGTCAATTTCTTTCTCTTGTTTGCGCCGATATGGTTGACATTCTCTCGTATGTGTCGTTTACGTTTTTGCTGATTTCTCTTACCTTGCCTTTTATTGACGAGACTGCTGTTCCGGCTTTTGACGAGGCGGCTTTTGTTCTCTCTGCCGATTCGGCTGAGTCAGCCGCTAATTTTCTGATTTCTTCTGCCACCACGCCGAAGGCTTTTCCGTGCTCGCCCGCGCGCGCGGCTTCGATTGAGGCGTTCAGCGATATTATGTTAACGCTCATCGCAATTTTTTCGATGTCTTCAATAAGCTTGTTGTATGATGCTATAACCTCGGTTATTTCGCCGACATTTGTGACGATGTTTCCGGTTAGCCCTTTAATGTTTTCGATATCGTTGAGCATTTCATGAAAACTTTCCACATTTTTTCTCATGCTCTTATGTTCTTCCATGGCCGCGCTGTGTGCCTTTTCTCTGCAATTTGTGGGAATGTCTAACCCTTTTGCTATTTTGCGGGCCATATTGGCACAGGAGTCATGCCCACAAGCCCCACAGTTAAAATCACGTCGTTCTTCGGCTTTACCTAAGGCGGCGAAAGCTTCTTCTATTTCTTGATGTGTTACGTTTATTGTATTAACATTTACGGGGGTGTATTTTCTGATAAAATTATCGGATTTCAGATTTCTGTCAAAATCAGAGAAAATCTTATCAAGATTAACAAACTGCGCTCTGTTGCGGTTGTGTATTAATTTGCGGCTGTCGTCCATCATCGTGTTGAAGTCAAAGAAATCTAAGCCGTTGTTATTACAGCCCGTCCCTAAGTTGCAGCCTTCGGCGCAATTGAGGACATCGAATATAACCGGCCTTTTAGAGTCGTCTTTGTGGGCATATTCATCGAGTGCGCTATAAACCAGCGATGGGCCTTCGGATTTGTCAATTCTGAAGTGCTTTCCGATATAATGCTCAACACATTCCTTCAAACCGCCCGGCATTGAATACATCGTCCCTAATCCTGCCTCATAGTTGTCGAACCCCGTTTCTTCATCGGGAAGTGTGATTGAGTTCATGCTTATATAATCCGAAAGGCCTTTAAAAGTGACGTTATAATGCACAAAATCTGTGGCATCAAACTCGTGAGATTTCGCTATACAAGGTGAAAGGGCGGCGATTTTTGTGTCAATTTTCTCGTATTTGTTCATATATACAGCAGTGCAAAGCATGGGTGAGTGAACAGGCGAAAGGTTTGTTATAAGCTCTTTTTTGTGCATTAAGATGTAATTCACAATCGCGGGGCAGGGTTGTGAAATAAGTGGTGACGGCCCATTTTTTTGTATGTAACGTATGTGCGCCCATGTGCAGATGTCTGCTCCTAACGAGACATCGTAAATCTTTTTAACCCCCAAGCTGCGAATTAGGCTGAATATTCGCTTATAATCGTCAAAATTGGTTTTTATGGCAGGGGCGGCAATAACGCTTATACTCACGCCGTTTTGAAGGTCACGGAAAAATCGTTCGGTGTCGTCTTGAAAACCCCTTGCCCCGTGATGACATTCTTTAATGCACGCCCCACAGGCGATACACTTTTGGCTATCGACTTCAACGACAACCTGACCGCCGTTTTTCCTTGCAATATTTGCCTCGTCAACACAACAAGCTCTAAGACAACGTGTGCAACCCACACAGCGGCTTATGTCATTAGTAATCAAATTACGCATAACTCAACCCCCTATTTTAAATAATATCTTAATTTTAGCATAATTAAAGAAAAAAAGCAATAAATTTTTTTAGTTTCAGTCTAAAATATTATGTTCGCGTATTTTCATTATGGCATCAATTCCGCTTGATACGTCTAATTTTTTGAAAATAAGGTTCATATGCGATTTGATGGTGGAATGTTTTAGATTTAAATTTTCAGCCATTTCTTTATGGGTCAATCCTTCGGTTAACATTAACATGATTGCTTTTTGTCTATCGGTGAAGGTTAGGTTAACCCCCGTTTTGCCGCCCGTCAGCCCTTTGGATTTCTTCGATTTCATCAACGCCATATAATATAGGTTTTTTAGCCAGATGATGTTGATTTCGCCACAATAGCTTTTCTGTATAACCCTCTTTTGCAGTTTATGTAGCATATTAATCAGCTCTGCCCCTTCGTTTGTGAACACCTGCGTGAATCCATATTCAGCCGCTAAAATAATAGCACTTTCTAATGACTCAAAGGCGTTGCCTTGGTTTCCTTTACTTCTTTTCCAATAAGCGATTGAAAGCAAGACTTTCGCCTCGATTATATCTAACGTTCGTCGATATTGCGTGCAAAGCTCTAACAGTTTCTTTAAGAATAAAATCGCCGTGCTGAAATCGCCGCCGGTAATATATGCTCTGGCGGTTGTGAAATGCTGATATAATTTATAAAGCGATAAATCACCATGCGGTGTTTGTGCATAGCGATTGAGCCAATTTTGCGCCGCCTCACCATCGCCCTCGTTTAACTTCAAACGGCAGGTAAAAGCAATGAAGTTTGTGTTTAAGTAGTAAGCTCTCGAACTCTCAAGCATTTGAGACGCGCCTGTCAATATGTTCTGTGCATCAGAAATTTGCTCTTGAGCGTATAATATTGAAACTAAGAGCATATAAGAGCAAAATTGAAGCTCGGGCGCGTATGTACTTTTCAGTTTAAGTTTAGCCGCTAAGGCTAAGTTATAGGCTGTATCATGATTACCACATTCATATGCTAAGCCTGCACGAATAAGCCCTTCATAAACCTCATATTCGTCACCCAACAAAACCCCGAGTGTCTTTTTAAGCAACTCAAAGTCTTTTTCTTCACTGTTGGCATAGTCGGATAAATCTCTGCCTGAACGGTGAAAAAGCGGCATGTTGTTTGTAAATGACGGTGTGTTCAGTTTTCCGACCCAGTTAAGTGGCAACATACTTAAACCGGCGATGATGTCTTTAACTTTATTTCGGTGGTCCATGCAACGCAACAACGCCGCCGTTTGCGCTGACGGTGGGTGCTGAATGATAATTTTCGGCAGCTGTTTGAAATATTTGTCGAGGTATTCCTCCATGTCTGAACTTCTTCCTTCAACAAAAGAAACCCACGCTTTTACTTCTAATAAGAATGGATATTCATCAATGATTGAATCATTAACAGAAGCGTAAACAATTGACAATGTCTTTTCAATCGCGGCGTAAGGCGAATTGTAGTTATACATAAGGCTCAAGCCCTTTGTGACACCGCTCTTGTTCTCGCCTTTAAGATAATATTCAACCGCTTTATAATAGTCACCGCACTTATAAAACCAGTCACCGGCTTTTCGATAGATTTTATTTCTCAACCTTGGCGATTCGCTTTTAAACATAGAAGATAAAAACTCTAAAAATAGATGATGAAAGCAGTATATGCCGTCACCGTTAACACTGATGAAGGCATTTTCTCTCACAAGCTCGTCTAAAATTTCGCTGCTGTCACTTCTTCCGGTCATAGCATTGCAAAATTCGGGCGTGAGTTCATCGAACACCGACACACTTATCAAAAAATCACGGCGTTTAGAACTCCATTTATCCCAAATTTGTTCTTTTAGGAATGTCTCTAAATATTTACAGAGAAGGTTGTTGTTGGGTTTAAGAGCTTTCCTTGACAACAAGAGCGCGTTAAGGGCGATTGCCCAACCGCCTGTTGTCGCTAAAATATCTCGTGATTGCCTCTCGTTCACCCTTTGCTCACGCGAGGCAAAGAGTGCTTTTATTTCGTCTGCTGTAAAAATTAAGTGTTCGGTAGTGATAAGTGACATTAGTCCTTTAACCATAAATTTTGAAAAGTTAGCATTCGGCTCTGTGCGGCTGAGAATACAAAGTGTCACAAGCTCTTGCAAATCATCGACAATTGCAGGCAGGCGTTTTAAAATTTCGTGGTTAGTGACTAAATGAAAGTCGTCTATGATTAGAACATGTTCGTCATCTTGCTTTAAGTTTAAGCGAAACGAAATTAACGATTTTTCTAAAAACTCAAACGGTGCCGAAGCAAAAGACTCATGTGCGAGCATTTGTTTTAATTCAAGATTATCGGGTTGAAGGGTAGCTAAAGCGACAATCAGCCGTTTATAAAAATCTTCGGTGCTTTTCCCTGAAGACTCGTTTATTGCCAACCACGCATTGGAATTTTCACGCCGCCGCTCAAGCCACATTCGCACTGAAAATGTTTTTCCATAGCCTGCCGGAGCATTAATATATATGAGCCGTTTTGCCGATGCCGCTTCTAATAAATCCATCAACCGTTGCCGAACAAGCCCCAAAAATAATTGCGCCATAATTTTAAGCAGAACCTTTCTTATTTAGTTTGTTTTTATTATAACATAAATTTGCGCGAAGTGCAAGCGAATTCAGAAATTTTCCCACGCCAAACGTATTTAGAACTTTTTCAATGTTTTTTGTAAAAAGTATTGACAAAGTTCTTTTGGTGTGTTATAATATGTGTGTTGTGTATTGTGCATTTCGTTGCTCGCATTATTTTCGCTGGTGTAGCTCAGTTGGTAGAGCAGCTGATTTGTAATCAGCAGGTCGGGGGTTCGAGTCCGTCCACCAGCTTATACGTTAAAACCGCTTGTAGAGCCAATTTGAGGCTACAGGCGGTTTTGCCTTTGAAGAGTAAAATAGCGTTTTAGTGTCATATATATTCACCATCTGAAATAACACCGCCCGACACAAAAGTGCAGGGCGGTGTAGCTGTTATAATTCCAAATCCGTCCGCGCAAGCGGACACAATAATTGTCAATTGTCAATTGTACATTGTCAATTGTTCGTCACTTCCACCTCTTCAACTCAGGGAAAAACTTATACATAAACTCGCGTGCTTCGCTTTCGGTCATGCCTTGTTGTTCGAGAATACCGGCTTCTTTCATGTGCTTTAGACTTATCTCAATCATCTCATCCATAGTGGAATTGTCGGTAAACTCGCCGTCTTTAAAACAGTAGACACAATAATCCGTGTTTTTGCTATTGTCTTTATTTGTGCCGATTTCCTCCTCTTTAGTCAGCGGCATACCGCAACTTTGGCAATGTTTCATTTCTTCCATAATAGTAATCCTTTCATTTTTTATTTTTTTAATTTAATTGTTTATTGCTTGTAGCTTCTTTCTATGGAATAGAAATGCTGTTTACAACTATTCAAGTTGATATACGAATAAAACTTCTTGGCTATATCATTCGGGCTTGCGTTTTCTACGTTTTCAGCATCTTCCATCGTTTCAAAAGTCAGAACATCAGCCCATGTGTCGCCATCAACAAGCTGCTGCCATGAAATATAGCCCTTTTGCTGTGACATATATTCGTCGTTCAATTTCTCCGCTGCAAGCAGAAAATCCGGCACGGACGCGCCTTTTTTCAGTTTGTACTCAACATAAAAAACTGCGTTTGACATGATAGACATCTCCCTTCAAGTGTTTTTGCTTTATTGTTTTCAACCCGTGACAATTTGTCACGCTTTCATTTTCAGTTGGTGACAAATTGTCACCGACTCGTTTCCTTCTGCCAATAATCGTTGTTTTAGCTTATATCTTCCCATCAAGCTGACGTATGCGGCGTCGTAGGGTTAGTCCTTCGAGTTGGGGGGCTATTTTTTCGCTTAAGATTTTATCGTTTATGGGTTTTAACATAAAGTCGCTTGCCCCTAACTTTATGGCCTCTGATATAGTGTCTATATCATTTTCGGAAGTAAGAAAAACAATGGGTGTCGTTTTGTGGGCCGGCTGTTCACGTATGATTGAAATTACGTCGAAACCGCTTAATTCGGGCATTTTACAATCCAACAAAAACAAGTCGGGCGTAACCATGTCTAAGAACGATGCCACCTTTGTGGGCTCACTCAAAACATATACATTATACGTGTCGCCCAATAGATAGCGAACGGTTTTTAATATGCTCGGGTTGTCGTCAACCGCTAAAATTATAGCCTTAGCGTCGTCGGGTTTTTCGGGGTTAAGGTGATAATCAACACATTCCATAAAATCGGCATCTGAATAGGGCTTTTTGATAAAGTCAACCGCGCCTAATCTCATTGCCTTAATTAAGTCCTCGCGTGCGTTTTTGGCAGAGAGGAAAATCACCGGGATTTTGCGATAACTCTCGCTGCTCTTTAGCCTTTTAAGCAGTTCAAAGCCGTCAACATCAGGCATGTTAATGTCAAGCAAAATCAAATCGGGGGTGATTTTTTTAAGAACATCATACATGTCCGCCGCTGACTGTGCGGGGAAAATGTCATAATAAGCCTTGAACCGCTCTCTTGTCGCTAAAAGATGAAAAGCCACATCGTCAACCGCGATGATTTTTTTCTTCTCTTTTTTTGCGGGCTTGCCGCCGGGGGCGTTCGTTTGTGTCGCGCCGGGGTTTTCATTGAGCGGCGCGCCGCCTTCTTTTTGCAAGTTTACGGGATTTTCCATAAGTGTACCTCCATATCCAACCTTTTTTCAATTTCAGAGAATTTTAACATATCGTGTTTTTCTTTTAGCCACGCGACTAACCCGTCATCATCTTCATATTGATAGCTGTCTATTTCTTCCATTGCCTCGTCCGCGCTGTCTATGTCGTAAAATTTGCAGGCGGTGAGCAGTTTTGAGAGCAATTCGGGTTCTGGCTTTGCCTTCATCGGTTTTGGGTTTTCATCATCTATTGTCTTCAACAGCGTTTCAAGTGCGGTGGCAAGGGCATCGGCGGCTTTGACGAACGCCGGGTTATGTGCGTTTATATAGTCTAAATCTCTTTTCGATGCCGCAACTTCAAGTTCAGCAGCATTCTCACCGAGTTCGGCGGCGAAAATATCACGACTGGTGCCTTTAACGCTGTGGACATTAATCTCATAGTCCCCAATCACGCTCTGAGTAATCTCACCGTCAATCCGCCCGACAATTGAACGCAAACTCGCGGTATAAGAACGCAAGATTTTCAAATAAGCATCCTCGTTCCCCGCATATCGCTCTAAGCCTTTGACTATGTCTAAACCCTCAACCGTTCGCTCGCTTAAGTTTAGACCTTGCGGTTTGGGCGGTGCGCGCTCGCTTAGCTTCTCTTTGTATGCCGCCGCCGCGCTTTGCGCTTCTTCAAAGTCGCTCTCAAGCACATAGTTCTTGATTTTTTCGTTCACCGCGAACGTGTCTTTTGAGCAGTTTTTCATTGTGGCGATTATATCAAGTGTTGCTTTTCTGTCATAATCTTCACACGCTTCTTCAATCGCCGTGAATTGAGAGATGAGTTCGTCAATATTTTCATCAACATTGTCATTTTGCTCTTGAGTTGCTTCAAGTTTTTCCAAGAGTTCTTTCAGTTTTTTGAGGAATGTCGGGGTTTCCTTATTAATAGTGCGGCTGTCTTCTTCACGCCCGGCTGTTTCTAACTTATACGCTGTTTGCGACAATTCCTTTTCGCCGATGTTAGCTAAGGCACTTTTAATCCCATGAACAAAAATCGCGTAGTTATGTATTTCCTCGCTCGATGGATTTTCTTGTGTAAAACCTTCAAGAAACTCTACGGTTTTGCGGGCATCACGGATAAATGACTCTATTAGAATTTGGTTTACGTTTTCATTGTCGGGTTTTTTCGCCTTTTGGGCGCGTGCCGCCTCAATCGTTTCGGGGGTTTGTTTGTCGCGGATAAATTTGGTGAGCGCGTTGTCTAATTGACGGGTGTCAATGGGTTTTGAGATGAAGTCGTCAAAGCCATTTTTTAAGAACATTTCCGCCTGCCCTACTACAGCATTTGCGGTGAGGGCGATAACGGGCAATTTATATCCGGACTCGCGTAATTTTTGCGTTGTTTCTATTCCGTCCATTTCGGGCATCATGTGGTCCATGAAAATAATGTCATAGACATTCCCTTCACTCACCTTGTTGAGTGCTTCACGCCCACTCATTACCGTGTCAATTTTTAAGCCGTAAAGCTTTAACAATCCAACCGCCACATAAAGATTAGTCTCTACATCATCAACCACCAACACACTGCCGTATGGCATTGGCTCACGGGTAAAGGTGCGGCGTTTTCTCTCACCCATATAGTTAGCGCGGAAATTTTGAAGCGCGCTTGCGGCTTGCGCCCCGAGAGGAAGAGCATCTACAGTTTCTTGTGGCAAACGCGCGGTGAACAGAGTCCCCACGTTCGGCGTGCTTTCAACATAAATTTCGCCGCCCATAAGTGAGGCTAATCGGCGCGTGATTGCTAAGCCTAAGCCGGTTCCTTCAACCGTGCTGTTTTTCTCGTCATTGAAACGTGAATATTCGTCAAACAGTTTCTCAACCTGCTTAGCACTCATACCGCAACCGGTATCACGGACTTTTATTATAAGCTCGATTGCAGATTCAGAGGGTGGGTGGGCGGGAACTGCAACCGCCGGCTCGGCGGTGATAGAAAGCTGAACTTTGCCGGAATCGGTGTATTTGAAGGCGTTGGAGAGTAGATTATTCAGAATTTGTTTAATGCGCAGTTCATCGCCTTTAAGCTTTTCGGGTATATTTTCGTCAACTGACAGTTCAAATACGATGGGTTTGCTTTCGATTCTCATGATGTTTAAGTGCGCCGAGTCGTAAATGAGGTCGGCGATTTTATAGGTTTTTGTTCTTATGTCCATTTTACCTGCTTCAATTTTAGAGAAATCAAGTATATCGTTTATAATCCCCAACAGCAAATTGCAAGAATTGTGTATTTTATGCAACCCCTCTTCAACATCATCGGGAAGTGTTTCTTTTTGCGTTAGAACATCGGTAATGCCTAATATTGCGTTCATCGGTGTGCGAATTTCATGGCTCATGTTAGCAAGAAACGCCGATTTGGTTTTGGAAGCCGCTAACAAAAGCTCTTCAATCTTTTTATGCTTCGTAATGTCATGCGCAACACCCATTACCCCCACTGATTCATCGTTTAAAATCAGAGGAGTTCTTGTGGTTTCATAGAGTAGAATTTCTTGAGTAACACCGGGGATATACTCCTCTGTTGTCAGTGAGCTTTGCTCGTTCATGACTTTGAGTTCGGTTTGATTTTCTTTGTCCGCTTCAATGGTTGGCAGCCCTAAAGCCTGCACATTGTTTTTCCCGATAATGTCATCGGGTTTTATTCCGAAATGCTCGGCGAATGCTTTGTTGCAATGTGTATATCTCATCTCGCTGTCTTTGGTGAAAATCAAGGCCGGGATAGAATCAAGCAGTGCGGACAACGTTGTCGTCTGAAGTGCCAACTCACGCGTTCGCCCTGAAACCAACAGTTCTAACTTCATGCCGTCACGGCGGCTTTTTATATGAATGACAATCAAAAGAATTACGACAAATGCCGCTAAAACAGACACCCCATACAGCCACGGTCTTTGAGCTTGCGCCATGCTTAAAAGATAGTCGTATCGTCTGTGTGTCCACTGTTCGGTGATAATGTTTATGTCGATAAATCCCAACGCCTTGTTAAAAATTGAGCGTAAAATCACCTCATCTTTATTAAAGCCGAAGGTGGAAATATAGCCGTTGTCAAATACGATATTCGCCTTATAATCAGGCAGTTCGCGATAGTTCGTCAGATAAAGCAACGCGCTGTAGTTGCTAATCACGCCGTCAACCTCACCTGAGTCTAAAGCCGCCCAAGCCGCATCTTGCCCGTCAAAGGTGACATTATTTCGGTGGTTCGGGAACAGCGACAAGAAAAATTCGGTGTGCGCCGTGTCTCTGCTCAATCCGATTTTCATAGAGTGGACTTTATCTATAGTGATATTAGGAAATTCCACCTTTGAAATCAGCACAGAATTATTTATTATAAATGGCGTGTCGGGCCACAGATAATACGGCTCTCGCTCAGCCGAACGAATAAGCTCTGAAACAAAAGGAATGTCTCCGGCGTTAAGCATAGCCAACAGCTCATGGAACTCTGCGTTCTCATTATTAGCCGGGACAAACTCAACGTCAATAAGCTCTGAAACCTCGCTTAGCACTTCAAAGCAGATTCCTTGCCATTTAAGGGTGTGTTCATTGAAGAAGCTGACGGGGTAGTTGTCATATTCCGCGCCGAAACTTATAACGGGGTTGTTTTTTAGATATTCAAGCTCATCTTCTGTGAGACTCAAAAACATTTTATATTTGAGATATTCACGCATCCCCTTTTCGTATAAATCGTCAATAATCTTAGGGTTGGCATTCATAGCCGCCTGAACAACTTTTATGATAATTTCTAAATCGGGATTTTGAGTCGTCATAGAAACAGGCGAATATACTAACGGGTAAAACTGCGTGACTTCAACATCGTCATACTCAGCGAAAACCGCCTCAACAGAGCTTGCGGCGAGAAGGGCATCAACTTCCCCAGACACTAAAAGCTCATAGGCTTCTTGATATTCGTCCACAAACACAGTTTCAAATTCATATCCCGAATAAAGAAGCGCGTTATTGGCGCACACCGCGCCACGAAGCAACGCATAACGCAAGGGTGTGTTCGGGTTGTCGCTCAGGTTGTCCCCGGTGGGTGGCTTAAATCGAAAATACATGATTGAGCGTTGGGCTATAGGCTCGGTCATATAAAGGTTTGTCTGATAATCATCAACAGGGCTCATAGCACCGGTAAAGTCAATTACCCCGCTTTCAAGCCCGTTTGGAAGAACCCCTCTTTCAAAGTGTTCAACAACAAATTCAGTGTCAAATAATTGAGTCAGCCACTCGCATAAAAGCGGCGCGAACCCCTTTATTTCACCGTTATTGTCAATAAAAGCTTCTGTGCTGTATGTCATGGCATATGTAAAAGAATCGACATTAGACAAAAGTTCTTCAACTTGTTTGATGTCGTTGTTGGTTAATCCGGGAATATCGCGAAATGAAGAAAATAAGGGAGGCTCTTGACGTTCCCCAAAAACAAAACACCCCGACAACAACGCGACAGATAACGCGAAACATATTATTATAGATAATTTCTTTTTCAAATCATTACCTCCGAAAAACCTCGAAAAACTTATTACTAAAGTATAACATTTTTGGAGAAGATTGTCAAGCCAGAAAATACCTCATTAAGGCAGGGCCCGTTTCAAAATAAACGCCCGAATTTTTAGCTGTCGTTTCAGTAAAGCAGCCTTGCGAGTTGTCGGTGCTTTGCTTTTTGTTATCGTAAATCAAAAACGGCACAGGCTCATTGGTATGGGTGCGAAGTTCAAGGGGTGTCGGGTGGTCGGGGCAGATTAAAATTTTAAAGTGTTCATCGTTTAACGCCTTTAGGAACGGAGCTAACACTAATTCATCAATCAATTCAATTGACTTAACTTTATTTTCAACCTCGCCGCGGTGGGCGCACTCGTCGGGGGCCTCGATGTGAAGATAAACAAAGTCATCACCCGATTTGAGGGCGTTAATTGCCGCTTGTACTTTTCCGTCAAAATTTGTGTCGATATAGCCTGTTGCCCCCTCTACTTCAACGACATTCATGCAGGTGAATTTTCCTATGCCTTTGAGCAGGTCAACCGCCGAAATCATCGTGCCGTTAAGCCCGTATTTTTCCTTAAAAGACGGCAATTCTTTACGCACGCCCTCGCCCCACAGCCAAATGCTGTTGGCAGGTTTTTTGCCGTTTTTAATTCTTTTGATGTTAATGGGGTGTTCTTTGAGCAGGGCATATGAAGCTCTCATCATGTCTGCAAGCTCTGTTGCGGCAGGTAAATAAGAGATAATTCTTTTGTCTGTAATGTCATGCGGTGGTGTTAAATCCTTAGTTTTGTCCGGTATGTCACCCGTGGGGGAAAGCCCATCGTTCCACAAAAGGCAATGGCGATAGCAAACACCGCTGTAAAAAGAGAACGGCGGCTTACCCAAATGTTTGTTTATATGTTCAATCAAGACTTTTGCCTCATCTGTGTGTATATCGCCGGCGCAATAATCCAACATGGTTTTATCGGCATATTCAGGCTCATCAGACAAGGTGACTAAGTTACAGCGAAACGATATGTCGGTTGGTTTCATGTCAATCCCGATACTACCTGCTTCAAGGGGGGAACGCCCCGAGTAGTATTTTTCAGGCTCATAGCCTAATACCGACAAATTGGCGACATCACTGCCCGGTTTCATATTATCGGCAACGGTTTTAACCAACCCTTGAACTGCCATTTTCGCTAACTTATCCATATTGGGTTTGTGTGCCGTTTCCATCGGTGTTTTGCCGCCCAAGGCAAAAACAGGCTCGTCTGACATTCCGTCACATAATAAAACTAAATATTTCATCTTTTAGATATGTCCTTTCTGCACAAACGCGCTTTAAAAATATGTTTTCCCATATTTACGAGTGTTTATTTTCAAACTTAGATATGCCCCCTTACATTTTAAAATAACTCAACGCCGACACGGTCGATGTGTTCTCGCAATGGCTTATGCCCAAGCTCATCGTAACACACCACATCAAACTTATACGGCATTGGCAGTTCATCAAGACAAGCCGCTATTTTTGCTTCACTGAACCCTCCAAACACAGCTATGTCAATATCAGAATTGTCGCGCCAATCGCCTTTAGCTCGCGAACCAAACACAATTGCACGCTTTACACTGCAATTTTTCAAGGCATCAATTATAAGCGCGATATGTTTAGGCGAAAGTCCTATATTCATTTTTTAAACATGCCTTTCTTCAAACATTCCCTTTAGATAGGTACACAACTCTTCTATTGCCGGGTAAAAATCGCTTTTAATTCGCTTGAACACTTTGTTGAAAGTTTCTTCGTCATATCGATGCGACATTTCATTGCGTGAATCAAGCATATCAATAAAAACTTCACCGTTCGTGATTATTTTTACCGCAAAAGCTTCCTTAATAATCGGACGTGGTGATGGTTGAATGTCATGCCCGAGAAATCGTAAATAATCATTAACGGTTTTCCATGCTAAGTCAAAGGCGATTTCAAATCGTTGAATGAAGCCTTCGCGAATAATTGACGGTGTCTGCTCAAATTCATAAGCGTTAATTTCAGATAAGAGTTTACACGCTTTTGAAAAGTTTTCAAACCTTTGTCGCCAGCGTATGTCTTTATTTTTCATTTTAAGTTGGCCTCCTAATTAAAATATACTCCAAAGAGTCGGATAATGCTTGAATTGATGCGTTTATTATATCTTTTGATGCGCCGACGGTTGTCCAGGTTTCTTTGCCGTTAGTGCTTTCGATTAGCACTCTTGTGGTTGATGCCGTGCTGTTGCCTTCGTCAACCACCCTGACTTTATAGTCGGAAAGGCGAACACCGCACAACACGGGATAAAGCTTTTCAAGAGCCGCTCTTAACGCTCTGTCTATTGCGTTTACGGGGCCTGTCCCGTCTAACGTGACCATTTCGCATACATCGTCAACGCGAACTGTCACCGTTGCCGTTGAGAGGTTCGAGTCGTTCAACGATGATATAATTTCAAAGTTTTCAATCACAAAAAACGGCTTTATTTTACCCAACATTTTCAAAACCAACAGCTCAAAGCTTGCCGCCGCCGCTTCAAAGTGAAATCCTTTATGTTCCATTTTCTTGATTTTCGCGATTATGTCATTGACAATCGGGCTTGATTTTTCTAAGCCGCTCAACTGCCCGATTTTCATGATTTTAGCAATAACCGCCCCTCTCCCTGCGACTTCTGACAAGAGCACATTTCTCTCGTTGCCCACCACGCACGGCTCAATATGTTCAAACGAAACGGGATTCTTCAACACCCCGTCAACGTGCATACCGCCTTTATGGGAAAAGGCCGCCGTACCGACATATGGCATTCGTGATGAGAGTGCTAAATTCGCGACCTCGGCTATATAATGCGCTGTGTCGGTTAATGCGCCCATGTTTTTCCCGGCTAAAGTTTTATAAGCCGTTTTCGCCTCAAGATTGGGTATGAGCGTTGATAAATTTGCGTTTCCTGTTCTCTCACCGATTCCGATAAACGTACCCTGAATTTGCCGCGCTCCCGCTCTTACCGCCTCAATGCTGTTGGCAACGGCACAACCGCTGTCATTATGAGCGTGGATTCCTATAGTCAGTCGCTCATCGGAAAGCTCTCTCTTAACGTCAGCGACAATTTCAAAAATTTCATGCGGCAAAAAACCGCCGTTTGTATCACAAAGAATTATTTTCTCTGCCCCGGCTTTATGGGCGACTTTTAAACTGTCAAGGGAATAGTCACGATTATTTTTATAGCCGTCAAAAAAATGTTCGGCATCAAAAAACACGGTTTTGCCTTTGTCGATTAAGTATTCTATGCTTTGCTCAATCATTTTGAGGTTTTCGAGAAGGGTTGTGTCTAAAATGTCGAACACATGCAAGTCCCAACTCTTCCCGAAAATGGTTGCGTATTTTGTGTTGGCCTTTAAAATCGCGTTTAGATTATCGTCATCGCAAGGGGCGATTAGCTTTCGCTTGGTGGAGCCAAAGGCGACAAGAGCTGAATTTTTAAGTCGCACAAGCTTTGCCTTTTCAAAAAAATGTAAATCTTTGGGGTTAGAGCCGGGATTGCCCGCTTCAATATAATCAACCCCGAACTCGTCTAATCTGCTTAATATTTTAAGTTTATCGGAAACCGAAAAACTTATGCCACGCGACTGCGCCCCATCCCTCAAAGTAGAATCATATATTTCAACTGCGTTTATATTTTGCACTTCACTCTCCACCCTCCACTCTCAACTCGCAACAGCGACACTCAAAACATCATAAAGCCGCAAAAGTCGTCTTTGAATGTCGGTTGTTTCTTCCGGCGTGCTTTCTATAGAAATTTCCATTTCAGATATTTGTGAGTCGGGCGTGGGGGCGCAATAAAGCGAATGTATGTTATGCCCATCGCGGCTGATTACACTAACCACCCTCAACAAAACACCATGGGTATTTTCTGTTTTCAATATAAGCTTACACACTTTTAGATTCCTCACTAATAAAATAATTAAGCGCGTCCTTAACATCACAGACTATATCGGCATCGTCAATGTCTATGTGTAAAACGTTCGGGATTTTAATAACGGGCGGCTTTGTCCCCAAAACTAAAACCAAATCACAGTCATCCCGGTTGATTAAATCATCAGTAACAGGGGTATCAACTAAGCTCGAAAACTTCTGAAGTTCATAATCGGCATAGTTGAATATAAAGCCGTCTTTTGCATAAATCAGCGGTTTTTTCGCCCCCTTGAACATTTCAAGGGCGTTGTCAAGCGTGTCGTTCGGAAGTGCGCGAAGGGTGATTTTAAACGGTTTTTCGTGTTTATAGACACAAGTTGAATTGGTTATTTCTTCCGCTAAATCGACTAATACCACCCCTTTGCGCCCGTCACCGGCAATGAAAAACGCCTTTCTGATTGAATCGGCGAGTTCTTCAACGCTGCGGACTAAAATGCTGTGTTTGGTGATGGGAAGGGTTATTCCGATTATATCCAACTTCACGGGAGAGTTGAGGGTATTATTAACAGAAATAATAACCAAAGGCGTTCTGTCACAATTTGATTTTGCTATTGGAATGACTTGCCCGGCTATGTCAGAGGCCAAAGCTAATATAACCCCTGTTTTATTTTCAGCGCGCGCATATTCGTCGGCGGCAAAAACAGATTCAGCACCGCCGCCGAAAATCATGTCGATTCCGTGTTCCGAAAAACATTCAAGTATTATTTTCGCACCCTGAAGCTTCATCCTTTTTTCTCCCCGTTTTTTTAAATCTACTATTTATAATAACAAAATTCTTTCAAACTATGAATGGATATTCCCCCTTATTAATTTTATAAGAAATAAGCAAATTTGTCAAGAATTAGAAAAATATTTATCATTAAAAATAACCGACTTGTCGCGCGGTTTCAGTTCTTTTGACTTTTTATGGTAATATAGTGCTTTTTCACGCTCTCCCAATCGGTCATAACAAACGCACAGCTCAATATATGGGATAAAATCATAGCAGTCGTTTAGAACAAACCCTTTTCTTTCTGAAATGTTTGACGTTAACGCGCTTTCATACCAAAAAGCGGCAGCTTTATATTCACCCTTATTCGCAAAAAAATGCCCCATTTTGCAGCAACCTTCGGCGCGGGGCCTGTCATAATAAAAAGCGTTCAGCACAGATGTCACCGCTTTTTGTTCATCGTTGGGATAACACTCATATAAATCAAGACAGGCTTGAATTTTATCCTCATTCCAACCGTGTTTTTCTTCTAAGAAGGCTCTGAACCACTCTGCCGCCTCTTCAAGTCGGTGGTGGAACATCAACTCGCGCGCATAATAAAACTTATCGCGTGCCGAAAGACTGCCTTTGTCTAAAAGCCGTTCAAAAATGTCGATGTTTCTGAACGGGTCGCCCGGTTTTAGTTTTCGGTGTTCTATTGAAATGTCAAAGTTTTTAACTTTTCCGCGTGGGGTTATGCCTTCGTGGATTGCCCCTCCCCACCTATAGTTCATCTCGCGCTTGAAGAGACGTTCCCGAAAATAACTTGTGATTGGGCGGTCTTCATTGTCGAAATTTACGTTATAGCGCAACATCGCCATGTCTACGTCGCCTTTTGACAAATCTTCTTTTAAGTTTAAGAATTTTTCATGTTCTGAAGCGGCGACAATATCATCGGCATCTAACCACATTTGATATTGGGCAGTTGCTTTTGAGAACGAGAAGTTGCGTGCGGCAGCAAAGTCATAAATCCACTCAAAATCATAGATTTTGTCGGTATAATTCGCCGCTATTTGTTTTGTTTTATCCTTTGAGCCGGTGTCAACTATTATTATTTCGTCCACTAACGCCTTTACGCTGTCAAGACAACGCCCCAACAACTCTTCTTCATCTTTGACTATCATGCACAAACTAATTTCTGCCACCAAAATCACCCTTTCAGCGTTTTTTCTATCTTATGCCGAAGGGAGTTAAAACAACACAACTGTCAACTGTCAATTGTCAACTGTCAACTGTTCGTCAACTGACTTTTATATCTATCCATTTAGGATAGACGGTTTCGATGGTTAAGAGTTCTCCGCCCACGGGTTCTGTGTTGCGTTCATCGTCTTTATATTTAACGCAGGGGTAGTTTACGCACTCAACACATTCGTACTTTTCCATTTTATTATAGCAGCAATTATATATTGGGCAAATCACCTCATCCACAAATTCAAGCCAAAACACTCTCCCCTGCACTTCATTGCACCCTGTGCAATCGTGGGGAAAGTGTATACATTCGCCGCAATCTCTGCCGCAGCAACTTATAATGTCATCCATACGACACCACCTTTCAACGACCAATAATATATATTGTATCAAGAAAATACAAGTTTGTCAATATATCGACAAAATTTTATTTCACCTTTTATTTCACATAGCGGTGAAAATTTGATGAGAGATTGAGAAAAACGTTCAGATGTGTTGACAACGGGGCAAAAAATTGGTATTATAGTATTGGAGGTGGTATTATGCAAAGCGCGAAATCAACAATAAATGTTAAAATTGACACGAGCGTAAAAGAAGCGGCAGCGGAATTATTGTCAAGAATGGGTATCGACCAGACAACAGCGATTGACATGTTCTACCGCAAAATCATTGCCGTAAGGACTATCCCGTTTCAGCCGGAACCGCTCCCCACAAACGGCGAGCTTTTACTCGCCGCCATCAAGCGCAAAGGTATTCCGCATAAAACAGTTGAAGTAAACGAGCAAGGTCACATATTTGTAGACAAAGACAAAGACCCCGACCTTTATGATTGGGCGGTGAACGGCTGATGAAAGCTTTTGATATTTTCATTTCTTATGTGTCATGGAGCGGCGGTGGTAAAATGCGCCCTGTCTTGATTCTCGAAGGCTAATCGAATTTATTGCTCAATAAAGCCGCTCTTGACTTATCCAAAATTTAGTGTTATAATAATAAAAGCAGTTGTCAACTATTCAGAAAGGGCTTAACTAAAAAATGAAAATTTGTAATAATTGTCAAAAGAGTTTGGGCGAGGGTGACCGATTTTGTCATGCTTGTGGCGAAAGTGTCGAAGGCAAAATCGAAGTCAAAAGCGAATCTACACCTGTAACCGCTTCAAACGACAACCCCCAATGGAACAACCTTTATCCCGGTGGCGCGCAAAGAGAAGAGTCGCGTTTTTATACCGCCGCGCCGCGTGCGCATGTTCTTGAGCGTTTGAAAACCGGCCCGTTTCTTCCTTTACTTAAAGCTGCGATTGTACTTTTAATTCTCAATTCGATTTTTAGTATAATCTCACTTGTCGTTGTTCTTAACACAGATGTTGAGTCACTTTACAGCACGAATTTTGAGAGTTTGACTTATCAGTATCGTGAAATATTAGAAGCGATGTTAACCTCTGTCGCATTCTTTACTGCCGGGTGGATTGTCATCAGCGCGTTGCTCTTAGTGGGGCTTATTAAATGTCGCTCAACTTGTTTAAACGACAGCTTTCCTTTTTACAAAACCGCCGGCCCTACGCTTATAAAAGCCTCAGGGATTTGCTCTATAGTCGTAACCGGGTTGTTTGGTTTTCTGCTTTTTGCCTTCGCTTCTCGTTCTTTCAACGGAGCAGTCAGCACACAATTGGAGTCTCAGTTCTACGCGCTCTTTTATTTTATCCTTACGCTTGGCTTGGCAATCGCAGCGGTGTTGCCGGTTTCGATTTTCATCAGCATTATCACCACGGCGAATAAACTTAAAGTTATTTTCACTGAAGAGCCAAACAGCACTGTTAAACAAAAACTCGGGCTTTTTCTGCCGGTTGTTATGTTCGTAGGGGGAGGACTCAACGCCCTGCAAGTTCTTACACTATTGTTCAAAGGCACCTTGCTTGAGCTTATCGCAATGCTTCCTTCTACAGCGTTTTTAATTATATTACCAATTGCCTACTTGAAGTTTCGCAAAGAATACATGACGAACAATTGACAATGTACAATTGACAATTGACAATGGTGGAGTCGCCTTTCGGCGACGGATTTTAAAAACGTCCGCGCAAGCGGACACCACGACTGTCCACTATCCACTGTCCACTGTCAACTATGATAAAGGGGGTTTGTATGAAAAAGATTTTTGCTTTGTTTTTGGCGTTTGTGTTTGCGTTTGGGGTTGTGCCGTTTTCGGCTTTGGGGGCGGACGAATGGGCGGGGTGGGTCGGCATTTCAACCCCGGAAGATTTGCGGCTGTTGAATAATTCGAGTAATAAATTCTATCTAAGGGGAGATATTGAACTCAATGACATTACATCATGGCAACCGATTCCTTTGTTTAAGGGGACACTTGACGGAAATAACTTTGCTATAATGAACTTGACGAGCACAAGGGGTGGGCTGTTCAACCGATTAGATGGCGCGACAATCAAGAACTTAGGGTTGTTGAATGTCGATGTGCGGTTTGCTTCAACAGTGGGTGGATTGTCTAACGAGTATAGTCAAACGATTACTGTTGAAAACAGCTATATAACCGGGAGAGTCGCGTATATCGGCAATAACCCCACTTTGCACTTCGGCGCGTCAGGATTTGTCGGTGCGAGAATAGGCGATTCAGGCGAAGCGCGGTTCATAAATTGTTATAACGGCGCGGCTGTCACATCGTCAATAAGCGCGTCGGGAATAAGCACATCGCTTGGAGTCTATACAAACTGTATAAACGCAGGGGAGATTATCGGCGGCTGTAAAGACGGCTATATTGGGGGGATTACCTCTAATCTTGTGGGAAAAACCATGTCGTTTTGCTATAATTTTGCCAAAATCGCCAACACCGTCAACAATTTGACAGGTGGGTTAGCAGGGGAAACCGAAAGTGCTTATATTCGCGGCGGTGCAACAATCGGGAAAGCCGTTGCAACAACCGACAGAATTAGCATATCCGAAACAATAGAAAATGCAGAGCTTTCTGAATTTAAAAAGTCACAAACCTATGAAGGCTTTGATTTCGAGAATATTTGGTATATCAACCCACAGATAAATGACGGATTCCCACTTCTTCGTTCTATGTCAAGACATTACCAACTAACCGAGGAAGAAGAAGAGAAAGAAGAAGTCAAAGAAGAAGCGGCTACCGTTATTGCAATCGCTCTTCATGTGAGACTTAGGGTTGGCGACAGAATAAGACTCGGCGCGGCTCTGAACCCGGCTGACTCAGACGAGAGGATAACATACAGCTCAAACAGACCCGCAGTTGCATCAGTGAGCAGTGCGGGGGTGGTCAGAGCAAGAACCCCGGGAGCGGCAATTATAACGGTCGCCGCCGGAAACGTCTCACAACGAATAAGAATTCGCGTCTCATAACGATGAGCCAAAAAACAGAAAGGCGGAAGTTAAATTTTGATTCCCTTTAAACCCAACACCGGAAAGTCCCTCGAAATTAAAACGGACAGCGGTATTTATTTGAGATACCCCATAAGAACTCATGTCATAATGAAAGAAGATATTATGGAACGTGTGGTGGACGACTATGCGCGTGAATATCTTCAAGAGGGGGATTGTCTGTTCATATCCGAAAAAATTATCGCGATTATGCAGGGGCGTTCTTATAAAGTGTCGGAAATAAAAGTCTCACGCTTAGCTAAATTTTTAGTAAGATTTGTATATAAGCCGGATTACGGCATAGGCATAGGCTCTCCTGCCACTATGGAGCTTTGTATTCGCGCGGTGGGAAGGGTTAAGATTCTCTTTGCGGCATTTTGCTCGGCAATCGGAAAGCTTTTCGGCAAAAGAGGGGTATTCTATAACATATGCGGGCCTGCCGCACGCGCAATTGACGGGCCGTGTGATTATACCATTCCCCCTTACAACGAATACGCCAAAATGGCACCGGACAAGCCTTTTGAGGTAGCTGAAAAATTATCATGCCATTTAAATTGCCCCGTTGTCATAATAGACGCAAATGACATTGCCGCAAACGTATTAGGAAAATATCCGCTTTCTATCACCGACAGTTTTTGCGAACAAGTTTTCAGCGACAACCCGTTAGACCAATGCGACCAACAAACACCGCTGTGCATTGTCCGACGGGCAGCTGACAGTTAGGAGGGATTGGTTTTATGCGTTCTTGTGGGATTTTACTTCATATTTCTTCTTTGCCATCGCCTTATGGAATAGGGACTTTTGGCGATGATGCTAAGCGGTTTGTTGACTGGGTTGCGGGGGCAGGATTGAAGCACTGGCAAATTTTGCCGCTTTCTCCTACCGGATTCGGCAACTCGCCCTATCAATCTTTCTCAACCTTTGCCGGAAACCCGTTGTTGATTGATTTAGATGACTTAATAAATTTAGGGCTGCTCGATAAGCAAGACTGCAAACAAGCAGACTTTGGCAAAAATCCGTCACTTATTGACTTTGAAAAGGTAAGCCACGCAAAGCTATCACTATTAGAAAAGGCTTTCCGGCGAGCCGCCACTTCCGATTATGACAAGTTCGCACAGAGTGAAGCGTTTTGGTTGGATGATTATGCTTTATATATGTCGATTAAAGAGTCAATGGGAGATAAAAGCTGGCTTGAATGGGATAAAGACTTACTCACGCGAAGCGAAAGTGCTATCGATAAAGCAAAAGCACAACACAAAGAACGCATCGCGTTTTGGAAGTTTGTTCAATATACCTTTGCGCGACAATGGCGCGAACTTCGCGAATATGCGAATAAAAACGGGGTTGAAATTATTGGCGACCTTCCCATCTATGTGGCTGTTGACAGTGCCGATGTGTGGGCTAATCCTGCCTTGTTCAGGTTAGACGACAACTTTAAACCCACCCGTGTTGCCGGCGTTCCCCCTGACTATTTCTCCTCAACAGGGCAACTCTGGGGCAATCCGCTTTACGACTGGGAGAAGATGAAGGCCGAAAACTATCATTGGTGGCTCAGCCGCATTAAAAAGAATCTTGAGCTTTACGACTGTGTGAGAATAGACCATTTTCGCGCATTCGATACCTATTACACCATACCTGCCGCCCACAACAACGCCATAAACGGTGGGTGGGAAGTCGGCCCCGGCATGGACTTATGGAACGCCGTCAGAGAAGAACTCGGAGAAATTAATGTAATCGCAGAAGATTTAGGTGAAATTTTTGAGTCTGTGCGTGTGTTGTTAAAAGACAGCGGTTTTCCCGGCATGAAGGTGTTGCAATTTGGGTTTAATGGCGAAAACAACGATAATGAACACCTGCCGCATCGTTATCCCGTGGGCTGTGTTGCCTACAGTGGAACTCACGACAACGCAACTTTCGAGGGGTGGTATAGACATTCCACCCAAAACGAAAAGGCTATGGCTAAACGTTATCTCAAGCCGCGCACTTTTGAGCCGATTAGCAAGGCGGCAATCCGCGCGCTCTTTCAAAGCCCTGCCGACTTGACAATCATCGCCATGCAGGACGTTTTGAGTTTAGACAACCGCGCGCGAATGAACCTGCCGTCAACAATTGGCGACAACTGGATTTGGCGAATGAAACCCGGCGCGTGTAAACAAAAGCACGCGAAATTCCTCAAAGAACTGTGCGAAACTTATTTTAGATGAAAGCCTTGCATTTTTTGGCTCAATATGCTATACTTTAATATGTTATGAATATTATGAAAATTATTGATTGTCACACGCATATTTTCCCCACGAAAATCGCCTTGAGGGCGGCTGAGAGTATTGGGGACTTTTACGGGCTTGGCATGAATTTTGATGGGACTGTCAAAAGCCTCGTTGAAATCTGTGAGCAAAACCATGTCGCAAAATGTCTTGTCTGTTCGGTGGCCACTGCCCCTGAGCAGGTTCGCAGCATTAACAGCTTTATAAGCGAGAGCGTTTCTCAAAGTAACGGTTTATTTTTCGGGTTCGCGACATTACACCCGAAATTAAGCGAAGCGGAGCTTGAAAATGAACTCAGCTTTGTTGTCGATAACGGGCTTTTAGGGGTAAAGTTGCACCCCGACTTTCAAAAATTCGAGGTTGACGGCAAAGAAGCTTGTAAACTGTTTGAACGAATCGAGGGTAAATTCCCCGTTTTAGTTCACGCGGGCGACTCACGCTATAATTATTCAAATCCACGAAGGATTAAAACCGTCATGGAGAGATTTCCGAATTTGACGGTAATCGCCGCGCATTTCGGCGGCTGGTCAGAGTGGGACGAGGCTGTGAGCGTGCTTTGCGATACTCCAAATTTGTACGTTGACACAAGCAGCTCGATGTACACAATCTCGCTTGAACAGGCGTATGAACATATCAAGGCATACACCCCTGCGCGCGTGCTGTTCGGAACCGACTACCCCATGTGGGGGGCAAAGGAGGAAATTGAGCATATCAATAGTATGCCGCTAAGCGAAACAGAAAAAGAATTGATTTTTTATAAGAATGCAGAAAGGTTATTCAGATTATGAACTTAAAAATCACCAAAACTACAAATCCCAAGCCGCTCCCCGTTGACGAGTCCAAATTAGGGTTCGGGCAAGTTTTTTCAGACCACATGTTTATCATGCCGTATTCACCCGAAAAGGGTTGGCATGAACCCGAAATCAAGCCTTTCGGCGAGATTTCTCTTTCACCGTCTGCGATGGTTTTTCATTACGGGCAAGAAATTTTCGAGGGAATGAAAGCCTATCGCACCGCAAACGGGGACATTCAACTTTTCAGACCCGAACGTAACTTCGCACGCCTTAACATAAGCGCGAAACGTATGGTCATTCCCGAAATAAACGAGCAAGAGGCACTTTACGCGCTGAATGAATTAATTAAGCTTGATAAAGACTGGGTTCCTCACAGTGATGGCGCATCGTTGTATATTCGCCCGTTTATCTTTGCCACGGACCCGTTTTTGGGTGTGCGCCCGGGAAATTACTACTATTTTATCATATTGATGTCGCCTTCGGGGCCTTATTATTCGAGTGGGCTTAACCCTGTGAGCATTTATGTTGAGAAGGAATATGTGCGTGCGATTCGCGGCGGCGTGGGTTTTACTAAAACCGGTGGGAACTATGCCGCATCCCTTGCAGGGCAAAGTGAAGCGCAAAAGCAAAATTTTGCACAGGTGTTATGGTTAGACGGTGTTGAACGTAAATATATCGAAGAAGTCGGCGCGATGAACATATTTTTTGTGTTCGGCGATGAGATTATAACGCCTGTTCTTGAGGGCTCGGTCCTACCCGGAATTACACGTATGTCAACGATTGAGCTTTGCCAAAAATGGGGGATTAAAGTAACAGAACGCAAAATTTCAATCGACGAAGTAGCAGAGGCTTATGACAACGGAACCTTAAAAGAAATATTCGGAACCGGAACAGCCGCAGTTATATCTCCTGTCGGCGTTTTGAAGTGGGGCGATAAAATCATGACTGTTAACGACAACAAAATGGGAACCCTATCAAAAAAACTCTACGACACCCTAACCGGTATTCAATATTCAAAAATACCTGACGATATGGGGTGGGTTAGGAAAGTGACTTGACAGTTGACAGTGGACAGTTGAGAGTTGATAGTGATTGTGTCCGCTTGCGCGGACGACTTGTAGGGGACGGGCTTGCCTGTCCCGATTTTTTTCGCCCCGTCCCCTACAATAACTGTCAAACTTTTTTCAAACCCCTTGACTTTTTCAAAAATTAATGTTAAAATTAATCTAAAGAAAAGGAGCGTTGTATGGCAGAAGAAAAAATAAGTTTTGACCGAATTATGAAAGAAATCATTGAAGTCTATCCGGCTGAAAATATTATACGTTTTATTAATACGGTTTATAACGAAAAAATCCCACTTGACAGCGAGGTCACGAGATTAGCGACCGACAGTAATTACAATAAGAAATTGCGATGTTCAGATGTTATGTTGAAGGTTAATGAGCGTGTTTATCATGCAGAAATACAGTCCGATGACAGAACTATGGTTTTTCGCATGTTTGAATATGGTTTCAGAAGCGCGGTGATTCACGGCAAAACCGTCACTAAAGATACGCTAACCCTTAAATTTCCCACACCGGTGGTTATTCATCTGAGAAAAACCCCAAACACGCCTAAAGAATTGAAAATACGCTTAGAATTGCCGAACATTGAACCGGTAGAGTATATGTTTCCGACAAAGTATGTCGGCGATTATGACTGTGACACCATGGCAGACGGCTCGCTTTATGCGATGTTCCCGTTTTATTCAATGAAATTAGAGAATAATCTTACTGCGGAAGAGGAAAAACAATGTTTTGAGGAAATAATATCACTCGTGGAACGACTAATGCAGGACATGGAAAAAGGAAAAATCAGCAAAACTGTTTCAGACTTAGTTATTTGCGGAATAGCAGACGTGCTTTCAAACATTAAGTCAAAAACCAAAATCAAAATACATAACAGAGAGGAGTTGGATAAAGTTATGGATAACGTTATGGAAAGAAAATACTATTTTAAACAGCTTGAGTTGTTTTATGAGGGTGTGCAAGAAGGCATGGAAAAAGGCAGGCAAGAAGGCATACAAGAAACCATTGAAAGGTTCAGACGCGGCGGCATGTCTGATGAGGAAATTAATAAATACTTGCATTAAAAACGGAATTCCCAAAGAAATTCAGAAATTAAAATGCAAAGATTTTGATAAATTAGAAATTAGAGGACGGGCAAAAGCCCGTCCCGAATTTACCACGAATTAACCACCGCCCAACACAAAAGTGTCGGGCGGTGTAGCTGTTATAATCTTAAATCCGTCCGCGCAAGCGGACACAATAATTGTCAATTGTCAATTGTACATTGTCAATTGTCCGTCAGTTCGCATCAACTGCATTAGGTACAGTTTCGGGGGCTTTTTTCTCTTGAAGCTCTTTTTTATAGTTGTCGAACAGTTCATAGACTTTATCGCGGGTTTCATAGCTTATAGAGGGGAGTTTCCCTCTTTTCTCGCCCAACGCTTGATTAAAGCCTTTGTCAAATGCTTCGCGCATTTTGTCAAGCTTATCCACATCGTCGCCGGCTAAAGTTTTTGCGAAGGTGAAGATTCTTTCGGCGGTTGCATCGACACTCCAGTAGTCCTTGCCTTCTGAGGTGGCTTCGGCGGCTTTGAGTGCATCTAAAATCGCGCTGTCTTTGCTTAAAGGAACATAATTGGAAACCGCCCCGTTTGCCGCTTGGGCGTTCAGGGTGTTGGCAACCATTTCTCTCATCGAGTCGTTCATAATGCGTTTTGCCGATTTTCCGGTTTCGCTTAAAGCGTGAGGTGAGATGCCGCTTTTCGCGGTGCCTTTGGTATATGCAGGGGTGTAGTGCGCGGTGTCTTTTTCGACTCTGTCTTTGTTTTCGGTGTTGTCAGCTGCTAATGTAGATTCTTTTTTCTGGGTTTCTTCAGTTGTGGTCTTAGGGGCATTGTGGTTAACGTTTTTGTTAAAATCGTTTACATTTGTGTGTGCTATTCTCATAGTGTTATCCTCCTTTAATGATAGTTCTTGTATGTATTATCGTTCAAAAAAGTCAAAACTTGAGTGATTTGTAAAACTTTTCATATTATAATTTTGACAAGCCCTCAAATAATAAAATCAGCAAGTGTTTCTTGCATTTAATTTTTATTGAGAGGTAACAGTTATGAAAAAGGCTTTATCAACTATAATCATATCGGGATTTGCTGTTTTGGCAATGTCAACAGCTTCTTTTGCTACAACCGGTGACGGTGTAGTCGGCGGCGCGGTAAGAGGTGCCGGTGACGTAGTAAGAGGTGCGGCTGAAGGCGTTGAAGAGATTGTGAATGGCGCGGCTAACACCGCTGAGGATATAGTGACACCCGGCCACGGGAACTATGCCACAAAAGACGGGACAAATCGTGAAGGGACACAAAGAGTGCATAATCGTGAAAGACAAAGGGTTGCAGGGGCGGCTTCCGAAAGAAACCCCGCGACAGGTGTGTCGGCAATTCCTTTTGCCATGACCTTAGGTTCGATAGGCGTTGCAACTATGGCTGCCGCTTCGGGTAGAAGAAGATAGGATGACAGTTGACAATTGACGAACAATTGACAATTGACAATTGACAGTTGACAGTTGAGAGTTGACAGTTGAGAGTTGTGTTCGTTTGTTGCAAGTGAAACCAGCGCGTGAGATGTTGTAAATAAAGCTCACGTATTCCCGGTCTGAAACCAGCGCGTGAGATGTTGTAAATAAGGCTCACGTATTCCCGGTCTGAAACCGGCGTCACGCCGGAAAAAAAGCGCCCAACACTTGTTATAAGTGTTGGGCGACTTAAATCTCATTGCAATTGCCGGAATACTGAACATCTGTTTGTTTTACAAAGTAAGTATTGCGAAATTGACCAATGAAGGCATAAGGATTAGCTTATGCTCTTTGTTTTGCGAAACATTCGCTGCAATATACAGGTCTGTCATCACGGGGTCTGAAAGGCACTTTCGCCTCGCCGCCGCAATCAGCACATGTTGCAACAAAAGTTTCTTTGTTTCTTGCAGAATTTTTTCTGGCGTCGCGACAATCTTTGCAACGCTGTGGCTCATTCACAAAGCCTTTTTCCGCATAGAATTCCTGTTCGCCCGAAGTGAAGGTAAATTCTTCACCACAGTCTTTACAGTTTAGGGTCTTGTCTTCAAACATTTGATATACCTCGCAAATTTTCGCAAATTTTTTTCCGACCTCGGACGGACTCTCACCGACACCTTTGTAAAACAACGCTCTGAAATTAAGCTACCGGGTCATGAATTAGAAAAACAGACATATGCATTATACCACTGTAACATGCTATTGTCAAGTGGTTAAATTAAATTTTGTCAATTTAAACAAATTTATAGCATTAAAATGTACACATTCCACAAAAATTAATAAGCATATTTAGCTCTTCCTATTTTATAGATGTCATTGCCGTTTGAATCGAGGGCAACAATAAGCGGAAAATTCTCAAAATAAAGCCGCTTAATGCTTTCACACCCCAATTCGGGAAAGGCGACAACCTCAGCCGTTTTGACGCACTGTGCCGCTAACGCCCCCGCCCCGCCTATTGCGGCGAAATAAACGGCGTTGTTTCTGATGTTCGCCTCTCTCACCGCGCTGTTTCTCTCGCCCTTGCCGATTGTTGCGGCAACCCCTAAATCTAAGAGCAAGGGGGTAAATCTGTCCATTCTGCCGGAAGTGGTGGGCCCGCAAGAGCCGATTGGAAGGTCGGCAGGGCGTTGAGTGGGCCCGGCATAATAAATTACCGCGCCCTTTAACTCAAACGGTAGGGGGTTGTTCGACTCAATAAGTTTAGCTAAAAGCTTATGCGCCGCATCGCGCGCGGTGTAAACTGTTCCCGAAAGAAAGATTTTATCCCCGGCGTTAAGCTCACTCGCCCTTCCACGCAACTCGCTTGTATTCAGAATCATTTGATAAGGTCCTCATCGAAAAATTTGTGGTCCATTCCATCGTTGTCGCCGTCTGAAGAGTCGGCGAGAACTAAATTACCCGGAACTTTAGGGTCTATTTTGAGTTTTTGGGTTTTGTCGCCCGTTGTGAACATAGACTCGGACAAGTCTTTGCCCTTTTCAACCACGGTAGGGTTGGTGGGCGGTAAATCTCTACCCTTATCGACTTTAGCCGGGTCTTTGGCTTCAAGATTTGAGCCTTTATCAATAGCTTTCGGATTGAAAGCAGTAACGCGTGGTGTCGGAACAGGAGTCGGAACCGGTGAGGGTGTCGGAATTGGTGCGGCTGTAGGAGTCGGCACAGGTGTGGGAACCGGCGCAGGTGTAGGAACCGGTTTGGGAGTCGGAACCGGAGCAGGTGTCGGAACCGGTGCAGGTGTCGGAACCGGTGCAGGTGTCGGAACCGGTGCAGGTGTCGGAACCGGAGCAGGTGTCGGAATCGGAGCAGGTGTCGGAACCGGTGCAGGTGTCGGAACCGGCGCAGGAGTAGGAACCGGCGCAGGTGTCGGAATCGGCGCAGGAGTAGGAACCGGCGCAGGTGTCGGAATCGGCGCAGGTGTCGGGACCGGCTGTTCCATCATAAATGAGCTTGTTTCTCCCGTTGAAAATTCACTCAAAAGAGCATCGTCCATCAACGAAGGGGCAGAAGAGTGTTGCACGGGTGGCGCAACAGGCTGTTCTTGTGAAAATCCTTCCGAAACGTCTAACGCAAATTCGTTCATAAAATCGTCGCCCATCTCGCCCATTAAAGAAGTAGTGCTTTCTTCGTGTTTCGGCGCGGGCGCAGGAGCAGTCCCCATGGCAAAATCATCGGGAACATCTATTGACAACTCGTTACCAAAGCCGCCGAACTCCTCTGATAATGACGGGGCAGGAACGGGTTGTGGTGTTGGAATGGGTTGCGGTGTCGGTGCCGGTGTGGGAATGGGTGTTGGTATGGGTTGCGGCGTTGGTGTGGGAACGGGTTGCGGCTCCGGCGTGGGCAGTGGTTGCGGCATGGGTGTCGGCGCAGGTGTCCCACCCTGTCTGTAAGCATTAAGCTCTTCCAACAACAGACGACATTTGTTTTCAGCAGAGAAGACCGCCTCCCTCTCAGCGTTAATTTTCGCGTTGAGGTCGGTGAGTTGCTTTTCATAGTCTGCCGTCAACTCGTTAATGTTCTTTTGAACATGGTCAAGTCGCTCAACTTCTTCCCTGCAGTGAGCCGCTTCTTTTTCGAGTTCGATATTTTTCTTTTTGAGGTCATATATGTATTTGTTTACCTGCTGTTTGTTAAAGCCCCCAACTTCGGTCTTGAAGGTAACGCCCTCAAACCCCGAATCTAAGTCGTTAATTTTTTTTACAGGTTGTTTATTAATCGCCATTACTATACCATTCCTTTCCGAAAATAACTGTTCATCAATTATTATAACACTAAATAAAAAAAATTTCAATAGTTTTTAGAATATTTATTAAAAACTATTAAAAACTACTTGAAATATTTTAAATATTGTTGTATAATTATGTTAAAGGGGATTAAATTGAGATATAAAATTAGGAGGGTTTTGAAAATGATGGAAATAGATAAGACTATTGCTTTTAGCGTTCATGAAGAGAGAGACAAGGAAATGAAAGAGATTCTGACCACGGTGTATGAAGCTTTGAGCGAAAAGGGATATAATCCCATAAATCAGTTAGTGGGCTACATATTGTCAGAAGACCCGACTTATATCACCACATATAGCAACGCGCGCTCTCTCATACGTCATATCGACCGTGACGAGCTGTTGCAAATGTTGGTTAAAAGCTATTTGGGGAACAGAGGGTAGAGTTCTATATGAGAAAATTTTCAAGTTTTTTCAAGTTATAAAATCCGAGTAAATATTAATACTATACTTGACGGCAAATTTCGTCAAAATATTGAAAAGGATTTAGGGCATTTATGCCCTCATGAATGAATATGAAAATTAGAGCTTTAATTCTTTGCGCCGCAATAATTTGCTCACTGAGCTTAACCGGTTGCAGAACCAATACTGCCGGTGGAAATAACGCGGCTACCAATACCGTCCACACTACAGCAGGGGGCCCGGTGGGGACTCCTACAGCCACTACGCGCGCGCACATCGCCGAAAATAACGGCGAGGTTATAGACGAGACAAACACGGCAGTCGAGGGTAATCCCCCGACTGCCGAACATCTGCCTGCAATGGCTTTTACCATTCCAACCAACAATGATGTATCGAAAATCAGCAATACTAAAATCGGTTGGGGATTGGGCAAAGCCGCTGATTCTTCCGGTCGCCCCACCGATGCCGTAATCGCCAACGAAAAGTATAAGATATATAACGCCAAATTTATCGGCGAAAACGAAAGAAAAATCTACCTTACATTTGACGAGGGGTACGAGAACGGCTACACCCCTTCGATTTTAGACACACTGAAAGAAAAGGGAGTTCAAGCGACGTTTTTCGTCACATATGACTATTGCAAAAACAACGCCGAACTTGTAAACCGAATGCTCGCCGAGGGTCACACGGTAGGAAACCACTCGCACACCCACCCTTCATTTCCCGATTTAAGCGCGCATGAGGTAAATGACGAAATCACCTATTTGCATGATTATGTAGAGAAAAATTTCGGTTATAAGATGACACTTATAAGATTTCCGATGGGTGAATTTTCCGACCGCACTTTAGCCATAGCCAATAATTTGGGTTATAAAAGCATTTTCTGGTCTTTCGCCTATCTCGACTGGGACGTAAACAACCAACCCGCTCCAACAGAAGCCTTCAAGAAAATAGCAGAAGGAACTCACCCGGGCGCAATCATTCTGCTACACGCCGTTTCAGCCACCAACGCCGCAATCCTCCCCGACTTAATAGACTTTTGGCATGATAATGGGTGGGAGTTGGCGGTCAATTGACAATGTACAATTGACAATTGACAATTGTGGAGTCGCCTTGCGGCGACGGATTTAAAATTATAACAGCTACACCGCCCGGCAGTTTTTGCTGGGCGGTGTATTTTGCTGGAATGTCTTGCGAGAATGGGTGAGGGTGGGGAGGGGAGAGGGGCGTTTTATTTTAAAACCGTCCGCGCAAGCGGACACCACAATTGTCAATTGTCAATTGTACATTGTCAACTGTCCGTCAGGGGCTTGTTTGCTTTGCTTTTTTGTGCGAAAATAATACCAAAAAGAAAGAGTGGGCAAATATATGAGAAAATTTGGTTATATTCGTGTTAGCGCGTTAGAGCAAAACGAAAGCAGACAGTTAGCAACAATGCAGAAATTAGAAATTCCACAAAGCAACACTTTCCTTGACAAGCAATCGGGCAAAGACTTTAAACGCCCAAACTATCAAAAGCTGCTTGAAATTTTAAAGACAGGCGACATACTTTACATACCGAGCATCGACCGCTTGGGGCGCAATTACGAGGAAATTCAAAATCAATGGCGCGTTTTAACCAAAGAAAAAGGCGTTGACATCGCCGTGCTTGACATGCCCTTGCTCGATACGCGCTTAAACAAGGATTTAATGGGCACTTTTATAGCCGATTTAGTGCTACAAATTCTATCATTTGTGGCGCAAAGTGAGCGCGATAACATTAACAAACGTCAAGCCGAAGGCATAACCGCCGCGAAAGCAAGAGACGTTAAATTCGGCAGACCAACAAAAAAAGCCCCCGAAAATTTCGAGGAGGTGGTGAGACAATGGGAGAAAGGAGATTTAGCATTTTCATCGGTTTTAGAGCAGACAGGGCTTAAAGAAGCCACATTCTATAACCGTTTACGCGAATTCCGCGCCGCGAAAGATAGTAAATGAACTATAAAAAGGTGTACTTTTTTATAGCGATTTTGCTATTGTCATATTTTACCATTTATTTTGAGCAATGTCAAGTGTTTTTTGTAAATTCTTTTAAAATATTTACTGTTTTGGTTTGTTTAACGCCCGAAAAAGCTTACTATAAAAAAGTACACCTTTTTATAGTAAAAAATAGTAGCGAACGGAGGGCGCAGGCAATGAAAAAGAGAGTTTTATCAATATTTTTAACAATGGTGATAGTCATCGGGTTTATTCCGGGTGGAATGTTAAGTGCGAGCGCAGCAGACTCCGGCGATGGTTGGTCGTTAGATGGTGATGGGGTGCTTACTATCGAAAATGACGTTGGTATGAATGATTGGGTTGACAATTGGCAGTACCGCAACAGACCGGCACTTCGCATAGTTGTTATTCAAGACAGCGTTACATTTATAGGTGATTCGGCGTTCTCCCAGTACGAGAGTTTAACGAGCGTGACAATTGGCAATGGAGTGACAAGTATAGGTGAGTCGGCATTTAACCTGTGTACGGGGTTGACGAGCATTACAATTGGCAACGGTGTGACGAGTATAGGCAATTGGGCATTTAGCAATTGCACGGGGTTGACGAGCGTAATAATCGGCAATGGCGTGACAAGTATAGGCGATTATGCGTTTTGGAATTGCAGTGGGTTGACGAGCGTGATAATCCCAGACAGCGTGACAAGTATAGGCGATAGTGCATTTAGAGGTTGCACGGGGTTGACGAGTGTGACAATCGGCAATAGCGTGACGAGTATAGGCCATTGGGCATTTCAAGGTTGCACGGGGTTGACGAGTGTGACAATTGGAAATAGGGTTGAAACTATAGAACAGGAGGCATTTCACGGTTGCACGGGGTTGACGGAAATCATAATCCCCGACAGTGTGACGAGTATAGGTCGGGCTGCATTTGGAGGTTGCACGGGGTTGACGAGTGTGACAATCGGCAATAGCGTGACAAGTATAGACGGTAGTGCATTTTCCGGTTGCGCGGGGTTGACGGAAATAAAAGTTTCGGCCGCCAATCAAAGACTCGCCGATATAGATGGCGTGTTGTTTAACAAAAACACAACAGAGCTTATACGATATCCGAGTGGAAGAGTAGGAAGTTATAAAATCCCCGACAGCGTGACAAGTATAGGTAATTTTGCATTTTCCGGTTGCGCGGGGTTGACTGAAATAACAATCCCCAATAACGTAACAACTATAGGTCAGTCGGCATTTGGCGGTTGCACGAGGTTAACAGAAATAACAATCCCCGACAGCGTGACAAGTATAGGCCCTTATGCATTTTTCGGTTGCACAGGATTAACAGAAATAATAATCCCCGACAGTGTGACAAGTATAGGCAGTTCTGCATTTTACGCTTGCACGGGCTTGACAGAAATAACAATACCTGATAGCGTGATAAGTATAGGCGAGAGTGCATTTTACTTTTGTACTGAATTGACGAGCGTGACAATCGGCAATGGCGTGACAAGTATAGGCGGTTTGGCATTTTCTGGTTGCACAAAGTTAACAAGCGTGACAATCGGCAATGGCGTGACAAGTATAGACAGTTCTGCATTTTCCAACACGGCACTACTTAACAATCACCCTAACGGAGTAATTTATGCAGGAAATTGGGTAATAGGCTATAAAGGAACTATGCCCCCAAATACAAGTATAACATTACGCAATGATACGCGAGGGATTGCCACCTTTGCTTTTCGGGGACAAACAAATCTAACCTCAATAACAATTCCCGACAGTGTGACAAATATAGGCATATCTACATTTTTCGGTTGCACGGGGTTGACGAATGTGACAATCGGCAATAGCGTGACAAGTATAGACGGTAGTGCATTTTTCGCTTGCACGGGGTTAACAGAAATAACAATACCTGATAGCGTGATAAGTATAGGCGAGGGTGCATTTGCAGGTTGCACGGGGGTAACAAAAATAACAATACCTGATAGCGTGATAAGTATAGGCGAGAGTGCATTTGCAAGTTGCACAGGGTTAACAGAAATAACAATCTCCGACAGCATAACAAGCATAGGCAATTATGCATTTTTGGGTTGCACAGAATTAACAAGTATAACCTTTAAATCTCAAACACCGCCTTCGTTTGGCTCTTATGTTTTCCAGTATATCCCATCAAACGCGATAATATATGTCCCAATAGGCGCGAAAGCGGCTTATTCAGCGGTTAGCCAGTTAAGCGCGTTTAATATCGTTGAAGTTTTCTTCTCTTGCGGCGACCATTGCAAGGGCGAAGGCGAATGTGATGAGCCGTGTGCCAAAGCGGCAGTTGGCGATGGTTGGTCGTTGGACGATGACGGGTTACTTACTATAATGAATGATATCGGTATGAACCACTGGGTCAATAACGGAAGAGATGTCTACAGAAACGCAGTTCGCGAGATTGTTATTCAAGATGATGTGACAAATATACCCAGTTATGCGTTTTTTGAATACGCAAAGCTAACAAACGTAACAATCGGTAACAAGGTTGAAACTATAGGCGAAGGTGCATTTTACAAGTGTACTGAATTAAAGAGTGTGAAAATCGGTAACAGTGTGACAAACATAGGCGGTGTTGCATTTTTGGGTTGCACGAGCTTGACCGAAATAACAATCACCGACAGCGTGACAAGTATAGGCCCTTATGCATTTTTCGGTTGCTCGGGCTTGACGAGTGTGACAATCGGTAACAGGGTTGAAACTATAGGAGAAGAAGCGTTTTGGGGTTGCACAGAATTAACGAGCATGACTTTTAAATCTCAAACACCACCGGAGTTTGATTTGAGTGTTTTACATGATGTCCCGTCAAGCATGATAGTATATGTACCAATAGGCGCGAAAGCGGCTTATTCAGCAGTTAGTGAGTTGAGTAGGTTTAATATCGTTGAAGTTTTTGAACCTTGCGGCGACCATTGCAAAGGCGAGGGCGAATGTGATGAGCCTTGTGAAAGGATAATCGCTTCCGGTATTGATTGGAAGTTAGACGAGAGCGGATTGTTGATTATAGAGAGTGATGTCGGTATGGGTGACTGGATTAGCAACGGACGTAATCCTAATAGCGATTTGTTGCGCGCGGTTGTTATTCAAGATGGTGTTACACGTATAGGGGATTACGCATTTTCCGTTTGCAGAGGTCTGACGAGTGTGTCAATCGGCAATGACGTGACAAGTATAGGTAATTATGCATTTACCGGTTGCACGGGTCTGACGAGCGTGTCAATCGGCAATGGAGTGACAAGTATAGGTAGTTATGCATTTTCCGGTTGCACGGTGTTGACAAAAATAAAAGTTTCAATCGACAATCAAAATTTCACCGACATAGATGGTGTGGTGTTTGACAAAGCCGCTACAACTCTTGTGCGATATCCACCTGGAAGGCAGGGAAGTTATTCAATTCCTGACAGTGTGACGAGTATAGGCAGTAGTGCATTTTACGGTTGCACGGGCTTAACAGAAATAACAATCCCCGACAACGTGATAAGTATAGGCAGTTGGGCATTTTACAGCACGGGGTTGACAGAAATAATAATCTCCGACAGCGTGACGAGTATAGGCAGTTCTGCATTTCGTGGTTGCAATGAATTGACAGAAATAACAATCCCCGACAGCGTGACGAGTTTAGGCGGTAATGCATTTTCTAATTGCACGAGATTGACGAGTGTGATAATCGGAAACAAGCTTGAAAGTATAGGCTATGAGACATTTTCCTCTTGCATAAGGTTGACAAACGTGACAATTGGCAACGGCGTGACAAGTATAGGCAATTCTGCATTTTATGGTTGCACGGGGTTGACGAGTGTTGTAATTCCTGATAGTGTGACGAGTATAGGCGATAGAGCGTTTTTCGATTGCACGGGGTTGACGAGTGTTGTAATTCCTGATAGTGTGACGAGTATAGGCGATAGAGCGTTTTTCGATTGCACGGGGTTGACGAGCGTGACAATCGGCAACAAAGTTGAAACTATAGGCGATTATACATTTATGGGTTGCACGGGGTTGACAGAAATAACAATCCCCGACAACGTGACAAGTATAGGCAATGATGCATTTAACGGTTGCGCTGGGTTGAGGAGTGTGACTATTGGTAACAAGGTTGAAAGCATAAGTGCCGGAGTATTTCGGAATTGCACGGGGTTGACAAGCATGAGCATTCCTAATAGCGTGACAAGTATAGGCGGTTGGGCATTTGAAAATTCGGGGTTGACCGAAATAACAATCCCCGACAACGTGACAAGTATAGGCAATGGTGCATTTTCCGATTGCACGGATTTGACGGAAATAAAAGTTTCTGCTGGTAATCAAGACTACATCGATATAGGCGGCGTGTTGTTTAACAAAACCGCTGAAAGTCTTGTACAATATCCGGCGGGAAAAACAGGGAGCTATACAATCCCCGACAGCGTGACAAGTATAGGCGGTTCTGCATTTTCCGGTTGCACGGGGTTGACAGAAATAACAATCCCCGGCAGCGTGACAAGTATAGGCGATTATGCATTTGCCGATTGCACTGGGTTGACGAGCGTGACTTTTAATTCTCAAACTCCGCCATCGCCGTGGGTTAGGTATGATATATATACTCCTATTTTCCTTCGTGTCCCGTCAAACATGGTAATATACGTCCCCATAGGTGCGAAAACGTCTTATCAGGCTTTTTGGGATTTTCAGAGGTTTACAATTTTAGAAATTACTTCAGAGGGTTTAGTAATCGGCAATGATTGGACATTAGACACCCTTGTTGGATTGTTAACTATAACAAGCACTACTGGTATGCACGACTGGGGGTATAACGGAGGACGTTCCAACTATCGTGACAAAGTTCGCATGGTTGTTATTCAAGATGGTGTTACAGACATAAGCAGTGGGGAATTTTTCAATTGCACGGGTTTGGCAGAAATAACAATCCCTGACAGCGTGACACGTATACGGCAGTCGGCGTTTTCAGGCACAGCATTACTTGACAATCAACCCGTTGGGGTAGTTTATGCAGGAAATTGGGCAATCGGCTATAAAGGAAATATGCCCTCAAACACAAACATAACATTACGCGATGATACGAGGGGGATTGCTGACCGGGCTTTTGATAATCAAACAAGCCTTATCTCGATAACAATCCCTGACAGCGTAACAAGCATAGGCGATTCTGCATTTCAATATTGCACGGGATTAACGAGCGTGCTAATAGGCAGTGGTACAACAAGCATAGGTAATTCTGTATTTCGTAGTTGTACAGAATTAACAAGCGCGATGTTCAAATCTCAAGTACCTCCTTCGTTCGGCTCTTCTGTTTTCCGGGATATCCACTGGTTAAGCATGACAATATATGTCTCGCGGGGCGCGAAAGGAACTTATTCAGCGGTTAGCCAGTTGAGCGCGTTTAATATCGTTGAAATTTTCTTCTCTTGCGGCGACCACTGCAAAGGTGAGGGCGAATGTGATGAGCCTTGTGAACCGCCAAGCGTTTTTGAGCCATGCGGCGACCATTGCAAAGGCGAAGGCGAATGTGATGGGTCGTGTGAAGCACCGCACGTTTTTGAGCCTTGTAGCGACCACTGCAAAGGCGAGGGCGAATGTGATGGGCCGTGTGAGTTGCCGCGCGTTTTTGAGCCTTGTGAAAGGATAATCGCTTCCGGCGATGGTTGGTCGTTAGATGACAACGGATTGTTGACTATAGAGAATGATGTGGGTATGGGCGGCTGGTGGGAAGATTTACATCCGAGAAACTCTTCTGGCAATAGAGAAGCCGTTCAGAGAGTTGTTATTCGAGAAGGGGTTACGGGTATAGGTGATTTTGCATTTTCCGGTTACACAAACCTAATGGAAATAACAATCCCCAACAGCGTGACATGGATAGGTTCGGGCGCATTTTATAATTGCACGGGGTTGACAGAAATAACAATCCCAGACAGTGTGACAAGTATAGGGCAATCTGTAGGAATGAACGCATTTTATGGTTGCACGAGGTTGACGGCGATAAGAGTTCCGGTAGCCAATCAAAATTACACCGAAATAGACGGCGTTTTGTTTAATAAAAGCATTACAGATATGATATATTACCCACGCGCTAAAGAAGGAAGTTTTATAATCCCTGACAGCGTGACAAGTATAGAGTGGAATGCATTTTCCGGTTGTGCAGGGCTGACGAGCGTGTTTATCCCCGACAGCGTGACGAGTATAGGCAGTGCGGCATTTTACGGTTGCACAGAATTAACAAGCATAACCTTTAAATCTCAAATACCGCCGGAGTTTTGGTTCGATGTTTTCTGGTCTGTTCCATCAAGCATGATAGTGTATGTCCCAATAGGCGCGAAAACGGCTTATCAGGCTGAAAGTGCGTTGAGCGCGTTTAATATCGTTGAAATTTTCTTCCCCTGTGGCGACCATTGCAAAGGCGAAGGCGAATGTGACGAGCCGTGTAAAAGGATAATCGCTTTTGGTGTTGACTGGACTTTAGACGAGAGTGGATTGCTGATTATAGATAGTAACACCGGTATGAACGACTGGGCGAATAGCGGAAGAAATTCCAGCGGTGACATGGTTCGCGTGGTTATTATTCAAGATGGTGTTACAGGCATAAGCAGTGGGGCGTTTTTCAATTGCACGGGGTTAACAGAAATACACATTCCAGACAGCGTGATAGATATAGGTCAACAGGCATTTTCCGGTTGCATAGGGCTGACAAACGTGAGCATTCCCGATAGCGTGACGAGTATAGGCGTTGCCGCATTTTCCGGCGCGGGGTTAGCAAGCGTGACGTTTAAATCCCAAATGCCGCCGTTGCTTGGAGCCGCTGTTTTCTACAACGTTTCGACAAGCATGATAATATATGTTCCTAAAGGCGCGAAAGAGGTTTATCAGGCGTTTAGCCAGTTGAGCGTGTTTAATATCATTGAAATTTTTGAGCCTTGTGGTGAGGATTGTAAGGGCGAGGGCGAATGTGATGAGCCTTGTGAACCACCACCTGAATACGCGCTCGGCGACTGCAATAATGACGGCGTGATTAATATCGCTGATTTGACTTATTTGAAGTGGGCGATTGTAAAAACACTGCCCGAAACACCTGAATGTTTTATAGCAGGGAATAACACTATCGGTGCGGCAGATATAACGTTGCTTAGAAATTTCCTTACAGGGAAAATTAGTAGTTTATGATAGAACTCTGTAGGGGACGGGCTTGCCCGTACTGCAATTTGCAGATGTTTATATAGAAAAGGGACGGGCAAGCCCGTCCCCTACAATCCGTCGCCGCAAGGCGACACCACAACTGTCAACTCTCAATTGTCAACTGTCAACTGCCGTCAGTTGCAAAATTTTCTCCATCTTCTCTTGTGCGCGGTGGAGTTTTTCTTTTTCTCTTTGAATTTGCGCTGCCGGAGCTTTGTTTAAAAAGCCGGGATTGTTTAGTTTCGCTGACAAAAAGTCGATGTCTTTTTTGACGGCTTTTTTCTCTGCCGCAAGTCGTTGTGCTTCTTTCTCTTTGTCTACCAAATCGCCCAACGGAATAAATGTTTTGGCGTTGGGGGTTATAACAACTGCCATGTTGTCTGTTTCTTGTGCTTGTTCGGTTAACACCGTTGATTGAGCACCGGCAAGTCGCTCGAAAAACGCCTTGCAACTGTCAAACACCTCTAAATCTTTTTGCTTTGCCTCAATGATTAAGTTTATTTTTCTTGACATGGGGGCGTTTAATTCGGCACGTTTAGCGCGTATGCCCGATATAATTTCTATGACTTTTTGAAAGTCTTCTCGCTCTTTTTTATATTCGTGTTGTGGATTATATTCTTCCCACTGTGAGAGCATTATAGTGGGTTCTGTTTCGCTTTTGGGTAAAGCTGACATGATTTCTTCGCTCACAAACGGCGCAAATGGGTGTAGTAGTTTCAACATACCGCGCATTACATATACGAGGGTGTTTAAAGCGGCGCGCCTACTCGTTCCCCCCGATAAAATTCGAGGTTTTGTGAGTTCTATATACCAATCACAGTAAATATCCCAAATAAAGTCGACAACTTTTCCGAGGGCAACCCCGAGTTCAAAGTTTTCAAGATTATGGGTAACGTCTTTGATTAAATTGTTATAAAGTGATAAAATCCATTTGTCTTCTGTCGATAAGTTTTCTGTTTCTTGATTTGAGAGCGGCTCGTCGGCTATGTTCATTAAAATATAGCGCGAGGCGTTCCACAATTTGTTTATGAAGTTTCGGTTAGCGTTAATTTTATCTTCCGTCCACCTCATGTCGTTGCCCGGCGCGTTGCCTACCACTAAGGTGAGTCTTAGTGCATCTGCACCGTATTTGTCGATTATTTCGAGTGGGTCAACGCCGTTGCCTGACGATTTGCTCATTTTTTTTCCTTTTTCGTCACGCACAATGCCGTTGAACAGCACTGTGTCAAATGGAATTTTACCGGTGTATTCAAGCCCCGAGAAAACCATTCTGGCTACCCAAAAAAAGATGATGTCCGAGGCAGTGACAAGCGTGTTTGTAGGATAAAACTGCTTATAATCGGAGGTTTCTTCGGGCCACCCCAAAGTCGAGAAGGGCCATAAAGCCGAGCTGAACCAGGTGTCGAGGGTGTCTTCGTCTTGCTTAATTGCCCCTGCGCAAACAGGGCATTTCGTCAACACTTCAATCGAAACCGTCTCTTTTGCACAATCTGCGTTTTGACAATAATAGGCAGGAATCCTATGCCCCCACCAAAGCTGACGAGAGATACACCAGTCGCGAATGTTTTCCATCCACGAGAGATAAGAATGTTCAAACTTCTTTGGCAACATTTTGATTTTTCCCGATTTAACCACGTCTATAGCGGGTTTTGCAAGTTCTTCCATCTTTACAAACCATTGAAGACTCGCCTTGGGTTCAACCGTTGTTGTGCAACGCTGACAGCCGCCGACATTATGGGTGTGGGCTTGCGTTTTGACTAATAAGCCCTGCTGTTCGAGGTCTTTGACAATTTCGCGGCGCGCTTCTGACCTGCTTAAACCCACATATTTACCGCCGTTTCCGTTTATTACGGCTTGGTCGTCCATTACGTTCACTAAAGGCAGATTGTGTCGCAACCCTACTTCAAAGTCGTTGGGGTCGTGGGCGGGTGTGATTTTCACAACGCCTGTGCCAAATTCTGTGTCTACATATTCGTCCGCGATTACGGGCAGTTCTTTGTTGACTAAAGGCAATATAACGGTTTTGCCGACAACATGCTTATACCGCTCATCGTTGGGATTAACCGCAAGAGCGGTATCGCCCAACATGGTTTCAGGGCGCGTTGTCGCAACTTCAAGCCAACCATCGCCGTCGCTCAAAGGGTATTTTATATGCCACAGGTTGCCGTCTTTTTCTTCATACTCAACCTCAACGTCTGAAATAGAGGTTCGGCAGACGGGGCACCAGTTTATAATCCTTGTTCCGTGATAGATTTTGCCCTTTTCATAAAGCTCAACGAAAACTTTTAAGACGGCGCGCGAACAACCCTCATCAAGGGTGAATCGTTCACGGCTCCAATCGCAACTTGAGCCTAATTTCTTGAGCTGTTTGACAATCAAACCGCCATATTGAACTCTCCACTCACGACAATGTTCTAAGAATTGTTCGCGTGTGAGTTCTTGCTTAGAAATACCCTTCGATTTCAGCATTTCCACTACACGCGCCTCGGTTGCAATAGAGGCGTGGTCTGTCCCCGGCAACCAAAGGGTATTATAACCCTGCATTCGCCGCCAACGGATTAAAATATCCTGATAGGTGTTGTTAAGAGCATGCCCCATATGAAGTTGCCCCGTAATATTCGGTGGCGGAATCACTATAGTATAAGGCGTTTTCGTAGAAATCGGCTCTTGATGAAAATAGCCATTCTCTTCCCAAGAGGTATAAATTCTTTCTTCAAAATCTTTCGGGGAATATGTTTTAGCTAATTCTTTCATGTTATTCTTAAAATTCCTTTCTCACATATAATGTCTTGTTGTGCTTATATATAACCATGCCCGGTTTTGCGCCAACGGGCTTTTTAACGTACTTGACAAGGGTATAATCCACCGGGACTACTCCCGCATCTCGTGCCTTTGAGTGTTCTGCCGCCAATCGCGCCGCCTCAAGAATGCTCTGCTCATTCGCTTCACCCGAAATAACAACGTGGCTCCCGGGTATTTCTTTTGCGTGAAGCCATATGTCGTCCGGCTTTGCCATTTTAAGGGTAAGACGCTCGTTGTTTTTGTTGTTTCTGCCCACTAAAATATCAAGGCCTTCGCTTGACTTAAATTTTAAAGGGGGAATGGGTTTTTCGTTTTTGTTGCCTTTTGCGTGCTTTTGGCTTCTCAAATTAAGGTATCCACTTTCCCCTAATTCAATACGTATTTCATTAAACTCAGCATCGGATTTAGCTCTTGTCGCCGCATCAAAAACGCTGTCAAGATAAACAAGTTCTTGTTCGCCGTAACGAATCAGCTCTTTTAATTTTTTTTCGGCGGTGTCAAGCTTCTTATAATCACTGTAATATTTTTGTGCGTTTTGAGCAGGGTTTAAGTTTTCATAAAGCGGTATTTCAATTTGAGTACCTGTGTTATAATCTGTCGCGCTTAAACTGACATCGCCTTTTTTCAGCCGATAAATATTAGCGGTAATAATATCGCCTTTTAGTCTTAAATCTTCTCTCGAACGGCAATCCGCAAGCTCGCTTCTTTGCACTCCAACTCGCCGTGAGACCCTCTCAAAAACACGCATAAGTTGTTTTAACAATTCGCCTGAGCGTTGGCGGTTTCTCTCAATTAAAGAGCGTTCACCGAAAAACTCATCTAACAATAAATTCGCACTTTCATATTGCACGGTGAGCATTTCATTTGCGTATTGTTCAATGTTTACAAAGCAAAAGTCAGATGGTTTTCCGTTTTTCTCTTTAACCATAGTAAGACAAGGGTGAACGGTAATGGCAGCACCCCCTTTTTCTAAAAAGAAGTAAAGCCTGTCTAAACAGTTAGGCGCGTTTAATATTTCGTTCACCGAAACGTCAATGTCTTTAGCGCAATAGTGGGCGGCTTCACGGGCGAAAACGGGGGACACGCCCTCAAACAGCTTAATAATAACCTTAGAAAGCCGTCCGGCGCGCTCGTTGTTCAAAAGAGAAAACAATTCATCACGCGAAAAGTCATAAAGTGTCAATCGCGGCTCACGCGGTGGTGGCTCATAAACAACACCCGGCAACACCCGGCGCACCGACGATGTTTCATCGGTAACACGCTTAATCGCATCGGTTATGCGCAACTCGCCGTGTTCGCGGTCTGCCACCGGCGGCTCGCCGGAAAGAATAATATTACTGCTTCTTCCCATTATTTCTATAGCAAGGCGGTTTTTGACAATGTCACCAACCTCGTTTGTGCAGTTGAAATCAAGGTTAACTATTCTTTCAAGTCCGTCTTGACTTATATTTTCCAAGCGTGAGCCGCCCAAATGTTTTCTTAACAGCATACAAAACATAGGCGGCACCCCCGGATTTTCGGGGGCGTTTTCGGTTAGACAGACACGTGCCGCACCCGGGTTTGCCGACATTAAAAGTTTATGGGTGCCGCTCACCGTGCGCAAAGATAACACTAACTCATCTTTAGAAGGCTGATGAATTTTATCCACCCTTGCCCCGATAAGCCCTTTATCTTTCCACTCGTTTGTTACAATTCGCAAAAAAGCCCCGTCAAGCGACATATTAACCCTTTCTCATATCTTACTATTATGATTCATCATTTAATAATTCCATAATCTCTTGCTCGGACATTCCGCGTTTTTTTAGTTTTTCAATAATTTCTGTTCGCTCTTCTTCACGACCTTCTTCACGACCCTCTTCACGCCCTTTTTCCATGCCTTTTTCCATGCCTTTTTCCATGCCTTTTTTCTCGCCCTCTTCTCGCCCTTTCTTCTCGGCCGAATAAAGTGCCGATTTCTCTTCTCTGAGCTGAACTTCGCGGGCTTCGACCTCCCTTATAAACTCCATGTTATTATTCAGTCTTTTAACCTCGCCAACCGCCTTCAATATGTTCTTGTTTGCGGTTCGCCTTAAACCGCTTATGTCTTCCAATTCCCCCAGTTTCTCCTCTGTGTCTGCGCTTATTGCATCAACATCACGCTTTGATATATAAATTTTCTCGCCGCTGAACTCTTTTGCTTGCGTGAGTAAATTTTTAAGGTGTTCGCAAAAGATAAATTCTGTTGCGTAATGACCGGCATCAATCAGCATGAAGTTGCGATTCATCGCTTCGACAAAGTGGTGCCTGCGCACATCGCCTGTAATTAAGCAGTCGGCGTTGCTTTCAATGGCTAAACCCATTAAGTCCGCGCCTGCGCCGGAGCAGACCGCGACATTCCTCAACTTATCTTTTCCTTTGGTGTAACGTATATTCGCGGTTGCGAAAGCAGTCTTTATTTTTGCTAAAAGTTCATTCTGACTGAACCCGTCTGACGTTTGGGCGATTAGCCCGTAAGGCCCTAAATTTTGGGCAGTTTCTATTTCCTGTCGGCTGAAACCCAAGCGTTCTAACATAGCCGTTGCCATTTGTGCCACATCAAAGTTTATATGGGCTGAAATTACGTTTAGAGCGTTTTTGGCAAGTTCGTAAACAACGCTGTCGCTCATAAGCTTTCTCAACGGGTTGAAGATTACGGGGTGATGAGAGATGATTAAATTCGCGCCTAATTCTATGGCTTCGCTGACTACCGCATGTGTGACATCAAGGCAAAGCAAAACTGAATCAACGGGGCAGTTCACATTCCCCACTAAAAAGCCTGAGTTGTCATTATGCCCGTCTTGAAGGCTAAAAGGAGCTATTTGATTAATGAAATTAAAATAATCAGATGTTTGCATTTTTGAGTTCGACCTCCTCAATTACTGTTTTTAATTCAGGGTTTGAGCGTGCCATTTTTTTTAGTTTTGACAGTTGCGATTTTATATATAATTTGTCAGTTTGTTTGCCGATGTAAAGAAAATCGGGGGTGACTTCTTGCTTAACACCACTGAATTTTGCGTAAATTATGGTATAATGTTTCTTATCATCGTTCACGGCGGTTTCCGACAAAATTTCATAACCGCCATCACAGAGTGCGGCTCTTAACAAATGATGTTTGGTCATGGGCTGTAATATGAATCTTTGGTTTTTGGTGGGATTGTGCCTTTTTAGAATTTCGGCGATGGTTTCTCCCCCCATTCCGGCTATGATAATGTCCATGTCGTCATAGTGGGGAACGCTGTCTAACCCATCAGACAAAATAAGCTCTACCCCTTCAACCCCACAAGATTTCATCGTCTCTTTCGCGCCGTCCAATGGCTTTTGGTTTTTATCAGATGCGAAAACACATTCCCACCCATTTTGTTTGAGAAAACACGGGACTAATGCGTGGTCAGTTCCGACATCACACACGGGTTTGCCCTTTCGCACAAGTTGCGCTATTGCCAAAAGACGTTTGCTTAATAATTTTTTTTGAGGAATGTCTAAGAGCGTATGTTTAGGGGAAGAATCAACGGCACAGAATTCTTTGATTACACATTCGCCGCAACGCGGTCTTTTTGCCGCGCAAACTCTTCTTCCATACCAAACAAGGCGGTGGCAAAACCCCATTCCTTCATCGGGCGGCAATAAATCACTCAACACCTTTTCGATTTGGTGGGCATTTTTGCCGACAGCAAGCCCTAAGCGATTTGACAGCCTTATTACGTGGGTGTCAACGACTATAGCGGGCTTGTTATAAAGCTCGCCTATAATTAAGTTAGCGGTTTTTCTCCCCACACCGGGCAGTTTCACAAGCTCACTCAGGGTATCGGGAATTTCCCCACTGTAGTTTGAATCAAGAAGTTGACACATCATAACAATGTCGCGCGCTTTGCTCTTAAAAAGCCCACAGGTTTTAATCAGTTCACAAACATCATCGACTTGCGCCGCGGCGAAATCAGCAATCGATTTATAGCGCGAAAACAGTTCGGGTGTTACCAAGTTTACCCTCTTATCGGTGCATTGCGCAGACAGCCGCGCCGCAATTAAAAGCTCGTGCGGCTGACTATAATTGAGTTCACAGTGAACCTCGGGATATAAATTTTTCAAACGCGCGCAAATCCCGGCAACCGCCGCACCACCAACAGATTGTTTATGCCCAGCCGCAGTCATCATAGTCTTTCCACTTCTCTCTGTTGCATGTCTGCCCCAAACGATAGACCAAAAACGCCGCCGCCGCGACTATGCAGACAAACGCACAGATAATCGAGAACACTTTGTTGTTACTTTTTTTCAACATAATTTAACCTCCTTCGTTTACGTTTGACAACTGTTCATTGTCAATTCCGTTATACCATAGTTCTATTTCAGATATATCAAGTTCGTCATTCCAAAAAACAGAATAATTTCCATGTTGCACGGCATTAAACAATTTTTCGTCTTTCAATACTTTGAATTGCGGATATTCTGCAAAAAGTCTCTTCACATCATATTCACGAGTTTTGTCATTCGCAAATTCAACTAACAAACAAGTTTCCTTAATTGGTTTTACACCAATTATGTCAACGTTTGTATCCGGATAAGGTCTATTCATTTCCATTATTTCATCAACACCCATCAACCATTCGCCACAAAGTTTATACCATGTATACCATGTTCATAAGCATACTCCTCAGCATAACTCCCTCTTGCGCCGTAAATTGTTAAATCCGGGCAACCGTAAAATGCCACATCTCCTATACTTTTTACACTATCAGGAATTGTAATGCTCGTCAATCCCGAATGAGCAAATGCTTCATATCCTATACTTTTTACACTGCCAGGAATTGTAATGTTCGTAAGTTCTTCGCACCCGTAAAATGCACCAGCTTCTATACTTGTCACGCTATTAGGAATTATTATACTCGTTAATATCGAAGCGTAAAATGCCCATTCGCCTATACTTGTCACACTATTAGGAATTACAACACTCGTCAACCCTGTGTAATGAAATGCGCCATCGCCTATACTTGTCACACTGTCGGGAATTATATACTTACCAGTTTTCACGGGAGGATAAGCTATAATAGTACTTAAGTCTTTATTGAACAACACTCCGTCAATATCTGTATAATGTTGATTGGCGGTTGAAACTTTTATCTCAGTCAACCCAGAGAAAATAAATGCCCATTCGCCTATACTCGTCACACTATCGGGGATTGTTATGCTCGTCAACATCTCGCAATAACAAAATGCCAATTCGCCTATACTCGTCACACTATCGGGAATTATCACGCTCGTAAAGTCACCCTGATAAAATGCATCATCGCCTATCCTCGTCACAGGCATGCCATCAATACTACCCGGAATAATCAATTCACTCGCTTTGCCGATATACTTTACAATTTCTACTCCACCCGAGCCATCAGAACGGTATTCAAAATCACCTTCATGAGCATACTCAAAATCATCTTCCCAATCATCAGAATCGTCATTGAAATTATCATCTTCACCCTCAACATCATCACCCCGAACTTCATCGCCGGAACTGTTGTCTTGATTTTGTGTGTCGGGTTGTGGTTTTGCTGAACTGTTTACTGTCTCGATAATTGTTAAATCAGCCAAATCAGCTAAATCCACAAGCGCGGAATTATTGTTTTGAGCTGAACAGGCGCAAAGGGTTAATAAAAGTGCGGTTGTTGTTAAAAATGTAATAAATTTTTTCATCATTTTTCTCCCGTTAAAACTTTTCAAAAAAATCCACTATAACCGGAATATCTTCTTCCATTGCTTGCCATATTTGCTCCATGTTAAGTTGCCAATCGTTCATAAACATTTACCACCTTGTCAATATTTAATTTGTCCCTTCGCGGCATTGGCAAAGTTACCACGTCAACAGGATAATTCAAACTTCTTGAAAGTTCTTCTCTAAACCCCATAACCTTAAATATTGAAGGAGTTGTCGCGCTAAACGTCACTAAAAAATCAGCATCAGACCTTTCGGTAGCGTTGCCCGTTGCATATGAGCCGAATAAATCAACCTTTAAAATATTATATTTTTCAGCTAAAGGAACAACAGCTCGACTTATAACATCTATAGTAAGCATAGCACGACCCTCGCATTTTTCATTTAATAACTGTCAATTGTCTGTATATTTCCGACCTTTTATGCCCTGTTTGCTTTGCTGTTAGTTTTGATGCTTCGGCTGTGCTTAAACCTTCGCTCGTCAGCTTTCTCGCGATTTGCACGGCTTCTTTTATGTCGGTTTCGGGGGTGTTTTCGTGTTTTTTGCCTTCAATCACCAGCACAAATTCACCGCGCGGCTTTTGTGTTTCATAAAACGTTATGAATTCCGATAAGTTGCCCCTCTTAACCTCTTCGTGAATTTTAGTTAACTCACGACAAATCGCTATTTGACGTTCCCCCAAAGTCTCGTATAAATCCTTGAGCGTATATTCAAGCTTGTGTGGGGCTTCATAGAAAATCAGCGTGTGATTTAAATTTTTTATGGCTTCTAAATGTTCGCGGCGACTTCTTTTTTTAACGCTTAAAAAACCCTCGAACGAAAATCGCTCTGTTGACAATCCCGAAAGACACAGGGCGGAGATTAAAGCACACGGCCCCGGAACCACCACAATCTCTATGCCGCACTTGGCACATTCACGCACTAACTCTTCCCCCGGGTCAGATATGCAGGGCATACCCGCGTCACTTACCATGGCGCAACTCTCGCCCGACTCAATCCGCCTTATAATCTCTTTGCTCTTATGCCTGATATTGTGCTCGCGGCAGGATAACAGCGGCTTTTTAATATTAAAATGTGTTAAAATTTTCAACGTCACGCGCGTGTCTTCAGCGGCGATGAAGTCAACGTCTTTGAGGGTGTCAATCGCACGTGGCGATATATCAGACAGATTGCCGATAGGTGTCCCGACTAAATAAAGTTTCATATCATGTTTCACTTCCCTGTATTATAATTTATTATATCATTGAATATTTGGAAAGTCAAGAATTTTTTATATTTTACTGTTGACAATAACTCAAAAATAGGTTATAATAATACCTGTGTATTTATAATTCTCGAAAGGTGAGGGGTAGAAAATGGAAATTTGGGTATGTAAGAGAGAGGATTGCGGTTACAGAAATATAGGTGAACACACGAGATGTTCAAAGTGTGATACCGAGAGAGGCGGTAAAAAATCCGCGCCGGGACAATCCAAAACAGACATTGGGCAAATCGAAATACAAGAGATTATTGACAGAGCTGTGAAAGGCGACATCGAATGTCAATATAATTTGGCTATTCAATGTGAAGAGGGTAAAACCGTTGAGCAGAATTATGCAACAGCCGCGGCGTGGTATCGCAGTGCCGCCGAACATGGACATGCAGATGCGCAGTGCAGTTTGGCTCTCATGTCGCTTGAGGGCAGGGGTATTGAGCAAAGCAACAGCGAGGCGTTTAAATGGTTTACCGAATCAGCACGGCAGGAAAATGCCGAGGCGCAGCTTAATTTAGGGCTTATGTATGCGAAGAAAACCGCCCCGACACTGTCTCGAACCTCTAACATCGAAGCCTTAAAATGGCTCAAAGCCGCGGCAGAACAAGGGGCTGAAAAAGCCGAGGACGCGCTTAACGAAGCACGCGCGTTAATAGCAGAAGACAAACAAAAATATCCGGCAATTGACGGCAAATGGGGCTGTAAAATAGAGTTCAACGGTGAGACTATATTTGACGGGGTTTATGAGTTTCTCGAAGACCTCACCTACAACTATTCTAATGCCGGCGGCAATGAAATTACGGGGCATTACGAAAACACAGATAAAGAGCTTATATTCCCGACTGACGAAGAAGAGACAACTCTTGAGTTTAGGCTGAATGACGACTTGCTTGAAATTCGCGCTGACACTCAATGGCTTTGTTTTTCGAGAGTTTAAAAAGTTGCAGAAAGGACATTCTTAAATTATGTTCACAAATAAAACTCTGCTCATCACAGGTGGAACGGGTTCATTCGGAAATGCCGTTCTCAGACGTTTTTTGAACACCGATATCGGTGAAATTCGCATTTTCTCACGTGATGAAAAAAAGCAAGACGACATGAGAAATGTCTACCAAAATCCCAAACTTAAATTCCATATCGGTGATGTGCGCAATCAAAAGGCAACTCGTGCCGCTATGGAGGGTGTTGATTATGTGTTTCAGGCCGCCGCGCTCAAACAAGTTCCCTCGTGTGAGTTTTTTCCGGGAGAAGCCGTGCGCACAAATGTCTTAGGAACTGAAAATGTAGTGAATGCCGCGGCAGATGCAGGGGTAAAAAAAGTGATTTGCCTGTCTACCGATAAGGCTGTCTATCCCATAAATGCTATGGGAATGTCTAAAGCGCTTATGGAAAAGACCGCGCTTGCTAAGACGCGAAGTGCGAAAAACACAACGATTTGCGTAACACGCTACGGCAATGTAATGTGTTCTCGCGGTTCGGTAATACCTCTTTTTATTAGGCAAATGCGTGAAAACAAGCCGATTACTGTCACTGACCCAAATATGACACGTTTTATGATGAGTCTTGAGAGTGCGGTTGAGCTTGTGCTTTTTGCGTTTTCTAACGGCAATTCGGGTGATACTTTTATACAGAAAGCACCTGCCGCAACAATACGCTTGTTGGCTGAAACCATGTGTGAGTTGTTTGACTACCCGGCTAATATTCGCGAAATCGGAACAAGGCACGGCGAGAAATTATATGAATCGCTGCTCACCAGAGAAGAGCTGTCATGCGCTGAGGATATGGGTGAGTATTATCGTGTTCCGCTTGACGGGCGCGACTTGAATTACGGGAAGTATTTCTCTAACGGGCAAACAGGCATGGCAGACATAGAAGATTACACCTCCCACAACACGCACAGGTTAAATAAAGAAGAGTTAAAAGAATTATTGCTGAAACTCGACTATGTGCAAAAATCGCTTGCAGGGCAGAATCCGGAGGGGTATTAAAAGAATGTCTGAAAAAATGAGTAAAATTTTAATCATCGGCGGCACAGGTATGTTAGGACATGCGGCGGCAAGGCATTTGTCGGCGCGCCATGAAGTTTGGGCAACCTATCGTGGCGATTTTATGCCGCCTTACGGAAAGCCTATCGCGTTTAATGTTCTTGATAGTTTAGATTCATTGCCGAACGGTTTTGATTATGTGATTAATTGCGTGGGAGTAATCAAGCCGTATATGGAAAAAGACCCGTTGGGGGCCATTGAGATTAATGCCGCTTTTCCTTGGCGGTTGGCGAATTGGTGCCGCACAATCGGAGCTAAATTGCTTCACATTTCAACAGACTGTGTGTATTCCGGCAAAAAAGGTGGGTACACAGAGAGCGAGCTTCACGACCCGTTAGATGCCTACGGAAAATCAAAGTCACTCGGTGAGTGTTCTGACCGCGCTATGGTTCTCAGAACAAGCATAATCGGCGAGGAATTAAGGGGCAACCTAAGTCTTTTAGAGTGGACACGCTCTAAAGCCGGGCAAACTATTGACGGCTATGTAAACCATATGTGGAACGGTGTAACAACTAACGCGCTGTCTGAAATTTTCGAGCGCGTAATATCAGACAACCTTTATGAAGTCGGATTGTTTCATCTTCATGCCGCAGATGACATTTGCAAACGCGATATGGTAAAGTTAATAAGTGAACATTATGATTTAGGGCTAACCGTGCGTGATGCGCACCCTGAGCCAATTGACCGCACGCTTCGCTCTGAAAAAAGCTTATGCGCAAAACTCAAAATCCCCACTGTTGAGGAGATGATTAAAGCCATATGAAAAAATTAAAACTCGCGACCATAATCGGAACAAGGCCTGAAATTATCAAGCTCGCAGAAATCATCAAACTCGCTGATAGGGTTTTTGAGCATACGCTTGTGCATACTGGGCAAAATTATGATTATAGTTTGAACAAAGTGTTTTTTGAAGGGCTGAATATTCGAGAACCTGATTTTTATTTAAATGTAGCGGGAGAAAATTTGGGAGCGACTATGGGGAATGTCATTACACATTCCTATAAAACCCTTATTGAGGTAAAGCCGGATGCTGTTTTGATTTTGGGCGACACTAATTCCGCGCTCTCGGCAATTTCAGCTAAACGCTTAAAAATCCCCATTTTTCACATGGAAGCGGGAAACAGATGTTTTGATGAAAACCTGCCCGAAGAAGTCAACCGCCGCATAGTAGACCATATAAGCGACGTGAATTTGACCTACAGCGAACAAGCGCGAAGAAACCTGCTTGCTGAGGGGGGTAATCTTGCCTATACTTTCGTTGTCGGCTCTCCCATGCGTGAGGTGTTAGACAAAAACAGTTGTAACTCAGATGTTGTTGAGCGGCTTGGCTTGACAAAAGATGGCTATATATTGTTGTCTGCTCACAGAGAAGAAAATATTGACATTGAGCAAAATTTCTATGAACTCATCGGGGCGATAAACGCTTTAGCTTCTCGTTATAAAATGCCTGTTCTTTATTCTGTTCATCCCCGAAGCCAAAAAGCAATTAACGCACGCGCGGTTAAGTTTAACCCGCTTGTGAGAACGCACGAACCATTTGGATTTTCGGATTATATACAGCTACAACAAAACGCTTTTTGCGTGGTATCAGACAGCGGGACGTTAGCGGAAGAATCATCAATTTTAAACTTCCCGGCGGTATCAGCGCGAACAAGCACAGAGAGACAAGAAGCAATAGAACGAGGTGGCATGATTGTGGGGGGAATTGGTGAGACGGCCATTCTACAAGCAGTCGAATTGGCAACCGCACTAAAAGACACGCAAAGCGCCGCCGTTTTAGACTACAATGATATAAACGTTAGTAATAAAGTCTGCAAAATTATACAGGGGTATACCGATGTTGTGAATAGGATGGTATGGAGGAAATTTTAAAAAATGACGAAAATGGATGATGCAACCCCCAAAAGAAAGGAAAAACCCATGACCAACATAATAAAACTAAAACTCGACATCGTATTCAAAAAAACCTTCACCGAGCATGACGACTTGCTGAAGTTCATGTTAATGCACTTACTCAATCTATCATCAATCACAAAAATAGTAATCAAAAGCTCTGAACTTCTTCCCGATGGCATAAACGGAAAATTTGTCAGAATGGACCTGAACTTAGAAGCAGACGGCAAACTAATCAACGTTGAAATGCAATACGGAATCGATGCGAATTACAAAGACAGGGCGTTGCTCTACTGGTCGCGATTATACAGCAGCGGAGCGAAAAGCGGCAAAAGCTACAGCGAAA
>WRLV01000003.1 GCA_009777445.1 Oscillospiraceae bacterium
TTAAAATATTTAGAATCTGTAAAGAAACTTATCGCAATAAAGGCAACCGAGGACTTTTACGAACAACGCTTATCGCTGCAATTTTCAATCACAAACTGAGGGCAAAATGAGTTATGGGACAGGTCTAATAAAGAAACTGCAATTATGGTTGGGAAAGAACTTTTAGAGCATATTTCCATTGGGGATGCCCTCTATGTTGTCAATGCAATTACCCAAGCGAAAAAATTGGATTTCCCACTACTCTTGAGTTGGGATTTGACCGGTATAGAAGGGAAGGTGACAAAATGAATAATAAGATTAATGTAGCAGTCGGCATAGCAAAATGCCCCAACACTAAGAAAATATACGGAGTTCGAGTCGAGGAGCGGCGTTCTAAATGGTACGCTACTTGGGCGTTTCCGATTAAGCCGGAAACAGCAAGACGAGAAGGCTATGTTGAAAACGACTTCCCTTCTGACCTCAAGTATGACTCTAAATTCCCAGGGTGTCCTTATTGCGGCAAACGGGAGGATTTGGCAGGTTCGACAAAGAAAGCGGCCAATATTGTATTTATAATTGACACTACCGGAAGCATGACTGGGGCGATAGATAGCGTTAAGGAGCGTGTTGCATCTTTCGCCGACAAGTTGGAGCAAAAAAAAATTGACTGCAACCTCGGCCTTATCGGATTTGGTGATGTCCCTTATGGAGAAAGTCCAACGGTCTACAGCTTCACAAAGGATATTAATAAGTTTAAAAACCAAGTTTCAAACATACCGCGTACCCACGGCGGAGATTTGCCGGAGTCTGCACTTGATGCATTGGAAACTGGGCTTGCTTCCTTTTGCTCGTCCAAAGAACGTAGAGGTGAGAAAAGTATTTTTGTTCTTATAACGGATGCACCTCCACACGACCCAACAGTTTCAGGCAAGAGTGGTACACGAATCGCCGGAGACTTGAAGAATGGCAACGTAGTGACCTATATCCTTGCGGGAAACGATACTAATTGCACTCGTGCGTATAAACCCATTTGTACAGCGACAGGTGGAAAGTATTACAACATTAATGATGACTTCTCCGACATCCTTGATGATATGGCTACGAGCATAGTGAAATTTTTGACTGGTTTCTGATTGGAGAGGATGTCACAGTAAATACGATAGGAGACTAACTATTAAAAGTCAACCCCTTTTTGAAAAATAATTAAAATTTTTTTAAAAGCAAATAGAGCATAAGAAAGCGAGCCCTCGGGGAGAGCGATTTTTTCAACAAGCAGTTCGCTCAAACTCGCCTACGGCTTCGTTTTCACGAACCGCTTGCTGCTCATCGAAGAAGAGCAGTGTCGAACATCACGCCTTTGGTTTCTAAGGCAAAAATAATCCGCACCAACTTCTTGGCGACGTGGTTCCGAGCGACGTTGTGTTTCTTGCCTTCGTTACGCTTTTTGCGGTAATACTCCGCAAAAACTTCATTGTGAAGACAAACGGTATTCGCACAGTTCATCAGGGCATAACGCAGATGAGAAGAGCCGCGCTTGACCATTTTGCCTTCGTGTGAAAGCGTTCCTGATTGAAACTTGCCCGGCTCTAACCCTGCAAAAGCCAGCAATTTGTTAGAATTAGCAAATCGAGAAAAATCGCCACATTCCGCAACAATTACAGCGGTAGAAGTCTCACCGACACCCCTGATAGACAACGTTGGTGGATTTAATTCCTTGATGATTGCCCCGATTTTGGCATCGACCTCATCGACACTGCTGTCGATATGGGCGTATAAGTCCAACAACATTTCGAGCTGAACACCGTAGTGTTCTTGGTAGACTCCAACGGTGTTCTTGGCGAGTGATTTTAACTCGACAAACTGCGCCATCGAGAAGTGACCGTGTGACACTTTGCGGAGCTTTTCGTGAGTTGGCGATTTCATGTTGGCAATCGCCGCCGGTGTCGGATAATGCGACAGGATGTACAGTGCAGTAACCGAGAGCTTGCCATTGAAAAACGGCTTGAACTCAGGGAAAATGCAGTCAAGCACATTCGTGAGTTGGACTAAATGTTTACTGCGAGTTTTCACGAGATTTTGTCTGAATCTGGTGAGTTGCTTCAAAGCAAAGTTGTCGTAAAAGCCTGTCCGGTGCGGTTTGTAAGCCTTTACGAGTAAGTAGCTTGCGATGTGCCTCGCACAAATTTTGTCGGTCGTGGTCTTTCGCAGAGTCTCGCTCTTAATGTACTCCTTGACAAGGAACGGGTTGATTTCCATGAACTCGAACCCGTTCTTTTCAAGAAACAGTTTTAAGTTAATGGCGTAGTTCCCGGTAGCTTCAAAACCGATGCGGTTGTTTGCAAAACCGCCGTAATCCACCAACATTTTCAGAAACTGTGCGAACCCTTTAGCGTTGTTGGTGAACGAGAAACCTTCGTTCACCACTTCGCCTAAGTCGCTGATGACACAAACATCATGCTTGTGCTTCGAGATGTCGATTCCAATGTAGTTCATGGGCATTTCCTCCAGACAATAAATTTCAGCACTTTGCGGTCTGCCGCAGGTCTTCTGCCCGTGTATCCTTGTGAATTAAACGTCCGAGCGTTAACTAACTGATTAACAGATGAGGGCAGCTCCTGCGGTTTGAGTCTCCTCTGAACGGTCGAGCCGTATGGAACGAATACAAATCCGCAGTGCCACTTCTATTATAACAAACGGATAGCTACTTCCGTTTTTATAATCAAAATTTTATGAAAGGGAAAATAATAGAGCTACCCCGAATTTGGGATAACTCTATTATACAAGGAACAATTTGCAAAACTAAAAAGGCGGGGATAGTCGCTTATGTAAATTCACCCACCGGAAAGAAACGTTTTGCAAAATCGAAAAGCGAGGTAATTTTAAGGGCATACTCGCTGTTTTTTGAAAACGATAAGTTTTGGGTTGAGGTGAATCTTTTTGGCAAACCGGCTTACATTTTGTGTGACGACTTGGACTTTATTGAGCAGTCTGAGGTTAATGCGGCGATTGAGAAGTTTAAGAGGGAAAGTGCGAACAAGGCGGACGAGACGGTGACATTAGATTTAGTTAGATATTTCTCACCCCATATTGAATTCGATGTGAAAGGAGGAACTCCTTTTTACTCATGGCCGACTGTTCAAATGGCTCTCACCCGAAAAGGAGTATTGCCCGGTGGTGAGAAACCAAGATTAAGCACTAATTCAATTTATTCGTATGAAGGAGTGGCTATAGTCAAAACGACATGGAAACACGAAGAGGTATTTTTTCGGTATAGTGATGTTGTGTTTGACAAAGAACTTAAAGACGAGATTGACGAAGCATTAGAGGGACACCCAAAAAGAAAAGCATCGGCTCTGTCTACAATTAACAACAAAGGCATTTTAATTAAAGACAAGCGCACTGATGTTTTTTGGAGCCAAACAGGGGGGTGGTTTGTCGCAGAAAACAACACTGGTGCCAGAGAATGTGCAAGAACCGCAGTCGCAACCATGGCTTCAATCAACACAAAATCGATTGTAAAGCCAAGTGATGTCGCTATTGAATGCAAAGAAGTTAGTATTAACGGCAAAACACATGCGCGTGGTGGCTCAATGAATGCAGGTGCGTATAAAAAAGAGCATAAAGGATACAATATATTCACTTTTGCCGACGAGACTAAAATTTTGGATGCGATAAACTATGAGCTAAACAACGGGAGAGCGGTTGTTGTAAAAACAAATGGAAGAAGCGAACATTGGGTCACAGTGATAAAAACAACAACCGGGGAAAATGCAACCAAGTTTAGCGAATTAATGGGAATTGACCCATGGTATAATGGCGGAATTCCACCAAATATATTAGTTGGTGACAGTAGCTCGCTAAATGCAGAAAAAAGCGGCATAATTGTCATTGAAGGAGCAACACCGGGGCAAACTGACTTTCTTGATTATCGAATAATGACAATCAATTTTGACTAAATTAGAACTTTTTCGTGTATCCCCCAACCAAACATTGGGTTGGGGGAACATGAAAACAAACTTTTGACAGCACTATTGTGCAGAAAGGGCAAGGCTTAAAACATGAAAAAAATCGCATTAATTGTTGCAGTGATGATGAGTTGCGTTGCTTGTCGCGCTAACGTTTCAACATATTCCGATACGCCAATAGAAACACAAGAAACCGTGACAGAAGAAGTTTTAGAAACACAACCGCCTGAAACAGAAGAACTTGAAACAGAAATTGACGAAGTTGAAATAGAAGAAACTGACGAACTTGAAATTGAAACAGAGGAATCGGGTCTTCCGGAAATCCCACCGATTGACATCAATATGACTGATGAAGAAGTGTATGAATTGGCAATGAAAAGGGGCGATGAACTAAGCAGATTGTTTTTAGATTTTTTAAATATTAGTTTGCGGCACGTTTCTTTTTCATGTGATTATAAAGACCGAAAAATAGGTGAATATGTGTATTATTTCGGTGACGTAGGACAACATGAATTTTTTAAAGTTAATCATGACACAATAAAAACCTATAACGACTTATTAGAATTGTTTAATAAAACCTGCACTCCCGAATACACTGAATTTTTATTGAAACATGCCTCGCACCAATTTACGGATATAGACGGCGAAATTTATTTTTTTGAAACTATGCTAACTCGAATGGTTCGTAGTGATGAAGAAGTTGTGTATAACTCTTTTGAAGTGCAAGGAGACGAAATAAAACTTAACTTTACTGTAAATATGAATAATCACCCTGAAGGCAATAGCGATTGGTATATAGACTATTCAATATTCTTAAAAAACATTGATGGCGAGTGGCTTGTTTCGGGTTGCACAGATGTGCATACGCATGGTTATGAGTGGTTTGTTGAGTATGACGATGAGTGGCTTAGTAAATTTGAGCAGGATAGGGGTGAGGGGGATTAGAACGTTAGTCACCCCACCCCACCCTCACCCATTTCCGCAAGACATTCCAACAAAACACCACCACCCAACACAAAAGCATCGGGCGGTGTAACTGTTATAATTCCAAATCCGTCCGCGCAAGCGGACACAATAATTGTCAATTGTCAATTGTACATTGTCAATTGCCCGTCAATTATCATCACCCAAGCCCGACATCTAACGCCATCATAACAGCAAAACCTGAAAGAACGCCGAATGATGATACGGTTTTATTCTTTTTAAACGACTCGGGAAGTAGCTCAGCGCACGCAACGGCAATCATAGCCCCGGCTGAAAACGACAGCGCGAATGGCAACGCGCCTCTCATGCTCATCGCAAACAAAACACCTAAAACGCCCGCAATAGGCTCAACGATTCCCGATGCTTGCCCTATGAGAAAGCTTTTAGTGCGTGAGAACCCGTCACGATACAAGGGCATGGAAATACACGCCCCCTCGGGGAAGTTTTGCAAACCTATTCCAAAAGCTAACATAATTGCGCCGATAATTGATGTTCCTTCTAACCCCATGGCAACACTGCCGAACGCGACACCCACAGCTAACCCCTCGGGAATATTATGAAGTGTTACCGAAAAGGCGAGCAACACAGACCTTTTAAACGGCGTTCCCTTTGAAGATATAAATTGAGATTTTGACAGCCAAATGTCAGACACGGTGACGAAAATTCCGCCGAGAGCGAATCCACCCGTAACGGTAAGCCAGGCATTAAACCCTAATTCTTCGGCAAGATAAATCGCCGGCGACAATAGCGACCAAAACGATGCGGCAATCATTACCCCTGCGGCAAAACCCATCATCATATCCATGACCTTGCGGTTTACACTCTTAAAGAAAAAGACAAGCCCCGCGCCGAGCGCCGTAACAAAATAAGTAAAAAGGGTTGCAACCAACCCTTGATAAACCGGCTCTAAGTATAAAAACCACTGCATAAACAACACCTCCTCAATTTAATATATGCGCAACAAAATGTCCGTGTTGACGAAAAAAAATTTTTTCTCACCCCTTGCAAAATTTTAATTTATCTGTTATAATTAAATTGTTACATAGTAATAATTTGATGATTAAAGGAAAATAATCTATTGTATACAGCTTTAATTGTAGTATCAGTAATCGTTTTGCTCTGCATTTTTTCAACAAAGGCTCTCTATCGCTTCGGCGTTCCGTCGTTGCTTGTGTTTCTTGCGCTCGGTATGGTTTTGGGTTCTGAAGGAGTGGGCGGGATTGACTTTAACGATTTCATTTTCACTGAACATATATCAACAGTCTTTCTCTCAGTCATAATTTTCTTCGGCGGCTTCGGGACTAAATGGGAAGCGGCAAAACCAATCGTGCTGAAGGCCGCGCTACTCTCGTCAGTGGGAACTATGATGACTGCTGTTGTTACCGGTCTTTTGTGTACCATGATTTTGAACGTGCCTTTTATATATGGTTTTTTATTCGGGGCGGTAATAGCCTCAACCGACGCGGCATCAGTGTTTTCGATATTGCGCTCAAGAAAACTAAACCTTAAAGGTGGGCTTGCCCCCTTGCTTGAGGTAGAAAGCGGAAGCAACGACCCTTTCGCCTATATGTTCACAATTTTGGTGATTACGGTCATCAATGCCGACACCACGGGCGGCGGTGCATGGTTTCTTGCAGGTTCTTTCGCTTTGCAGATTGGGCTTGGCATTGCCTTCGGCGCTGTGGTGGCGGTTATTACGGTTTTCGTGTTAAGCAGGGTTAACTTAGAAATAACGGGGTTGGCCCCGATTATGCTTTTGGCGATTGTCGTGCTGAGCTTTTCGACTTGCACTGCCGTTGGCGGCAACGGGCTTTTGGCGGTTTATATTTTAGGCATTATCGTGGGCAACAACAAAATCTTAGAAAAAGTAAGTTTGGTCCATTTTTTTGATGGATTGTCTTGGCTTATGCAGATTATGTTATTCTTCTTGCTCGGCTTACTCTCTTCCCCCTCAAAGTTGCTTGAAATCATTGTCCCCGGGACTTTGTTGTCACTTCTCATCATTTTTGTCGCAAGACCTATTGCCGTTTTTTCGATTTTAAGTTGGTTTAAGACTCCGTTCAAACAACAGGTTTTGACTGCATGGGTGGGCTTAAGAGGGGCAGCATCAATAGTTTTTGCCATTGTTGCTCTTGATGCGACGAGGGGCGATTTACCGTATGACCTGTTCCACCTTGTATTCTTTGTTGCGCTATTTTCGATTTTAATTCAAGGCTCACTATTGCCTGTTTTGTCGAACAAATTAGAATTAGTTGACGATGATGACGAGAACGCGGTTTTAAAAACGTTTACCGATTATTATGAAGATGTTCACAGCACATTTTTTGAGTACACAATCGCCTCGAATGACAAACTTGCCGACAAGAGAATTGTCGATTCAAGTATTCCCGAGGGTATTATCATTATGGCGATTAAAAGGGGCAGTGACATTATAACCCCAAAGGGGGCCACTCTGCTTAAAGAGAATGATATATTGTTAGCTTCCGGCGATGACTTTAATTTTTTTAATGAGCCGGAGAAAGTATAAAACTATGGAGGGGTATTATGGCTAAGGTATTGATTGAAACATCAGCAAGACACGCGCATGTATCACAGGAGGATTTACAGGCACTTTTCGGCGAAACAGAGCTTACTGTTAAGAAAATGCTCTCACAACCCGGAGAGTTTGCAAGCGCGCAAAGAGTGACAGTTATAGGGCCTAAGAAAGAATTGGAAAACGTATTGATTTTAGGCCCGTGCAGAAAAGCGACTCAGGTTGAAATTTCGGCAACCGATGCACGCAGTATCGGCGTAGAAACGGCTTTGCGCGAATCGGGAGATTTAGAGGGAACGCCCGGGTGCGTTTTGCGCGGCCCGAAGGGTGAGGTAACACTGAAAGAAGGGGTAATAGTTGCAAAACGTCACATACATATGAACCCCGACTTTGCAAAAGCAAACAACTTAGAAAACAAGCAAATCGTCAGCCTAAAAATGGAGGGCAACGGCAGAAGCGCGCTCTTAGGCGATGTGGTCTGTCGTGTTCACCCCAATTTCTCTGAAGCGGCACATATAGACACCGATGAAGCAAACGCAGTATTCGCAACGCCCGGGGGGTTTGGAGAAATAGTTAGTTGACGACAGTTGACAGTGGATAGTTGAGAGTTGACAGTTATACTCCTTAATGGGTAAAATTTTTCCCATTAAGGAGTATATATAGTTAAAGGAAGGAGAGCCACCATGAGGGCAGTTATAACCGTTATCGGGAAAGATACGATTGGGATTTTGGCACAAATCAGCACTGTTTGCGCGCAATCATCGGCAAACGTCATGGACGTTACACAAACAATTCTTCAAGACCTTTTTGCTATGACTATGTTGGTTGACATTTCAAAGTGCAATATTCCGTTTGAGGAATTTTCAGCTCAACTAAAAAAACAAGGCGAAGGCATGAACCTTAAAATCCACGTAATGCACGAAGATATTTTTAACTCAATGCATAGAATTTAACCGGCGAGCCGTAAATCTTAATGAAAGTATTTAAAAAGTATTTATAATGATAAACACAAACGATATTTTAGAAACGATTAAAATGTTTGAGGAAGAACACTTAGACATTCGCACTGTCACTATGGGTATTTCTCTGCTTGATTGCATAGAACCTAATATTGACAGGGCTTGCGAGAAAATTTATGAGAAAATAATGCGTTATGCCGAAAACCATGTGAAAACAGGTGAGGATATTGAAAAACGCTATGGTATTCCTATTATAAATAAACGCATTTCAGTAACACCAATATCATTTTTAGCGGCAAGCACAAAAGGGGCGGACGTTATAAAATTCGCCCTTGCCCTTGAGAGAGCGGCAAACGAAACAGGGGTGAACTATATCGGCGGTTATTCGGCTTTGGTGCACAAAGGGTTTTCTGCCGGCGACCGCGCGCTTATCGAGTCGCTCCCCCGTGCGCTTGCGGCGACAAATAAGGTCTGCTCATCAGTGAACATCGGCTCTACAGCAGCGGGAATAAATATGAACGCCGTCGCGCTTATGGGCGAGATTATAGTAAATGCGGCAAAAGCAACAGTCGACAACAGTTGTTTCGGGGCGGCGAAAATCGTGGTATTTTGCAACGCCGTAGAGGACAATCCCTTTATGGCAGGGGCGTTTCACGGAACAGGCGAACCCGATGTTGTAATTAACGTAGGTGTCAGCGGACCGGGCGTGGTGAGGGCGGCTGTTGCGAAAATGCCAACCGCAACCCTTGATGAAATTGCCGAAACGATAAAGCGAACTGCTTTTAAAATTACACGCATGGGCCAACTCGTAGGAAGCGCGGCGAGCAAGGCACTTGACATTCCCTTTGGAATAGTCGACCTTTCTTTGGCACCCACCCCTGCTGTGGGTGACAGTGTCGCTTACATTCTCGAAGAAATGGGATTAGAAAAGTGTGGAACCCACGGGACGATTGCCGCATTGGCGTTGCTTAACGATGCGGTGAAAAAAGGCGGCGTAATGGCATCTTCAAGTGTGGGTGGATTGTCAGGTGCGTTCATTCCGGTCTCGGAAGATGCGGGAATGATTAAGGCGGTAGAGTGTGGTGCGCTTACGCTTGAGAAACTTGAGGCGATGACCGCCGTCTGCTCAGTCGGAATCGATATGGCTGTGGTGGCAGGCGACACGCCCCCCGAAACCATTGCGGCAATAATAGCGGACGAGGCGGCTATCGGAATGGTCAACAACAAAACAACAGCCGTCAGAATTATTCCGGCGATTGGAAAAGTAACCGGCGAAATGTTAGAATTCGGCGGATTGTTCGGCAGCGGCCCCGTAATGCCCTTAAGCAAATGGAGCGCGCAAAAATTTATAAAAAGAGGGGGAAGAATACCCTCCCCTTTGCAAAGTTTGAAGAATTAAGCAAGATAAACAACGCAACACTTTCTCGGATTGATAACAGTCACTTTGACGTTTTTCTTTTGAGCATATTTAATGGTGAAGTCAGAACCGCCCTTTTTCCCGTCATAAATAGCAATCAGTTCGTTACAGCTGTCTACAAGATAGCGGTTTCTGGCATGCATACAGCCGTCATAATACCTATCTGAGGTATAAATGAGCCTGTCGGCATATTTCAACAGTTTATAATATTTCACCCTTTCGCCGCCGAACCATTTGTTTTCTTGGTGAGGGCAGGGGATTATTGCGTTCAGTCGTATTTCGGGATTGCTTCTTTTAAGGCGAATGACCTCTTCAGCAAAAAGTGTGTCAGCCCCTAAAGCCATTCCGCATTGAAAAACGTTGAACCCTTCTGCGATTTTTTTGGCTAACAACGACTCTAAGGCAAAGCGTATGTCGTCAATTTGATAATTTGAGGCTGAAAGGCTTTGCTGCATCTTAAAAGTTCTATAACCCGTAAAACTGCATATTAATCTTTTCTTCAATTTGAGGTATGTACCTTTCTTATAGTCTTTAATGGGTAAAAACCGCCCTTTCGATTTGAGGGCGGTTTTTGATGTTTATCCGGACTTTTGGTTGGTTTGTTCAGGTGCGGGGCGTGTGTTTTCTGCTGAACCACCCTTTTTGTTCTGCCCTCCACCCTTTTTTCCTTTTTTAGCCATACCTTCAACTCCTTTAAATGAAAAAAATGTATGTGAAAATAGTGTGGCTAAAAAACAGATGTTTATTCAAATAAGAAGTTAAAATTTCTTATTGAATAAAATCTTTAATTTCGGTTAAAAACTCGTCGCAATCATCTGTGTGGATTTTAAGCACTAACGTTTTCGACAAGTCAAGGCTGAACAAGCCCATGATTGATTTTGCGTCAACCGAATATCTGCCGGAGACAACGTCCGCATCAAACTCGTATTTTGAAATCGTGTTAACGAATTTCTTCACGTCTGCAATGTACGGGATTTTAATTGATACCTCTTTCATAATCTTTCCTCCTTAAATACTTTAAATACTATTCTCTGTTTGTTCTTAAGCTTCTTTCAGGAATTTCTTAATGCTGATTAAAAAATCCTCACAATCGTCAGAATGGATTCTCAGCTCAAGTGTTTTCGATAAGTCTAAGCTAAATATACCCATTATCGACTTAGCGTCTACAACATATTTGCCTGAAACCAAATCTGCCGTGAAATCGGATTTTAAAACAACACTCACAAACTCCTTAACGTCTTGAGTGCTTGCCAGAGAAATTTTTTTGATGGTCATATATTCAGCTCCTTCTAAATTATTTTTTGGCAGTAACCACCACATTCATTATAATCTTATTTTGTAAAATAGTCAATAGGGTTATTGCAAATTTGGGAAATATAAGGTATAATTATTTATAAAATAAACTAAATTTGGGAATTATTAACATGAAATTTAAAATTATCTCGTTCGGATGCAAGGTAAATCAGTATGAAAGCCATGCTGTCAGCGCGGCAATGGAGAGCGCGGGGTTTGAATCGACAGACGAAAATAGCGAAGCGCAAATCATAATAATAAACACCTGCACAGTCACCGGCAAAAGCGATGACAAGAGCATCAAGTTGGTAAACACGCTCAGAAGACATTCCCCCCAAAAAATATTGGCTCTTATTGGCTGTTTTCCGCAGGCTTACCCTCAAAAAGCAGCTGAGCTTCCCGTTGACATTATTGCGGGAAGCACGAATAAGGCAAATCTCCCGTTTTTGATTTTAGACTATTTGTCGTCAAAAAGCGGCAAGACACGTCATATTACCGCGGTTTGCGACACATTTGAGGAATTACCTTTTAACGGCAAACTAAAAAACACTCGCGGATTTCTCAAAATCGAGGACGGGTGCGACCGGCGTTGCAGTTATTGTATTATTCCGACGGCGCGTGGCAAGGTGCGCTCGCGGACATTGGACGAAACAGCAAAAGAAGCCGCAAGACTTTCGCGTTTAGGCTGTAAAGAAATCGTGCTTGTGGGCATTAACCTATCGCTTTACGGAAGTGACATAGGGCTTTCTTTGTCTGACGCGGTAAACACAGTGTCGCAGGTTGAGGGAATATCGCGAGTGCGGCTGTCATCGCTTGAACCACAGCTCATGGACAAGGCTTTCATACAAAAACTCTCTGAAAACAAAAAGCTCTGCCCCCACTTTCACCTCTCGCTTCAAAGTGGTTGCGACGAGACCTTAAAGCGCATGAACAGAGGTTATACGGCGCGCGACTATCTTGAAATTGTGAATAACATACGGGCTGTTTTTGAAAATCCGGGGCTTACAACAGATATTATGGTTGGATTTTCGGGTGAGAGCGACGACGAGTTTTGTCATTCTTTAAAGTTTGTGGAAGAGGTTAAATTCTCGAAAATACACGTGTTCACTTATTCACCGCGTGAGGGGACACCGGCGGCTGAATTTCAAGATAAAATAAGCGACAACGTAAAGCGACAAAGATATAAGCAGATGTCAGAATTAGCACTCAAGCTAAACAGAAAGTGGTTAGAAAAACAAGTCGGAACCACGCAAGAACTCATCGTAGAAAAAACAGATGAATATATCGAAGGTCACACAAAAAACTACACCCCAGTAAGAATTTACAACACCAAAGCCGAACGCGGCAGTGAAATTACGAGCAAGATTTTTAAAGCCGGTGAGGGGTATTGTGAGGGGGAGGCAAAATAAAATAAAATAAAAGAAAAAAGCAAAAAGCATTGACAAAGCAGTAAAAAGATGATACAATAATGATACATTAGAAAGGAATGGTGGAACATATGGAACTTGCACGTGACGAAATCACACTCTTGCAATGGGGAAACAGCAAAGCCTTGCGCTTGCCTGTCGCTCTCGCAAATGTGTTGAATTTTAATATTGATGACAGGCTTCAACTTAATGTTGAGGTTAACGAAAACACAGGCGAAAAACGCTTAGTTGTCGGAAAATACGCGCAGCCGCAGACTATAGAAGAACTTTTCAAAGATTATAAAGGTGAGCCGTTTCAAGCCAAAATTCAAGAGTTTATGCCGACAGGTAACGAATTATGGTAAATGCCGCCCTGCCGAAGCAGGGAGATATTATTAAAATCAACTTAGACCCCAAACAGGGACATGAGCAAAAGGGATATAGACCATATTTGTGTTTGAGCAATAAATTGATTAGTGCATTTTCAAATATTGCCGTTTTCGCGCCGATTTCAAACACATCTCGCGAATATCCTTTTTATTATCCGTTGGATGCTCTTAATTTAAAAACAAAGGGTAAGATTTTATTAGACCAACTCGTTGCAATCGACTACAATGCGAGAAAATTTGTGACAGTTGAAGCAATCAGCAAAGCCGAGATGAGCAAAATTCTTGCACTTGTGAAGTTAGTTTTTGATGAAAATAAATAACAAAAAGCGGTCACTTAAAGACCGCCTTTTGTTTTTTTGTTTGAACCATATTTTTTTATTTCACCGCGCTGTATTTTAATTTAGTTGCCAGTCCGCCTCTTATGTGACGTTCTTCTTTATTTTTCTCGAGAATTACCCTAACTTCTTTGAACAGCGCGGGATTTACCTTTTCAAGTCTTGCGGTGATGTCTTGGTGTACTGTACTTTTACTTATCCCAAAAACCTTTGCAGCCTCTCTAACCGTTGTATTGTTAGTAATGATGTACTTCCCAAGGCTCTCACATCTTTCTTGTTTTGTTCCGAAGCCGGAACCGGATAAATTCTTATGTGCCACAATATCGCCCTCCGCAAAGAAAATCGGTTTAGTGATTTATATGCGTCAAGAGATAAAATAATACATAATGTTTTGTTCTTCGCGGAAATTGTTTGAGAAGCCCGTCCGCTAAAGCGGACACCACAACTGTCAACTGTCCACTGTCAATTGTCAACTGACTTCAGGGCAAACCTCAAGTTTATGTATGCACTTTTTGGGGCAGGCTTTAACGCAGACACCGCAGTTTGTGCATTTTTCGTTGTCTATAACCGCCAAATTGTTAACGACGTGAATGGCATCCTCAGGGCATTTCTTCTCGCAGATTTTGCAGGCGATACAGCCGTTTTTACAGGCGGCGATTGTCGCTTTGCCGGGGTCTGTTGATGAACAAGCGACGTTAACCGTGCGCGAGACTCGCCTTAATGATATTAGGTTGGTGGGGCATTTTTTGACACAAACCAAACACGCAATACATTTTGCCATGTTAACCTTTGCTACTCCATTGACTATTTCGATGGCATCATAATCGCAAACTTCTTTACAGTCGCCAAAGCCGGCGCACCCATGCTTACAGCTGTTCATGCCGTTGTAATATTTTATTACGGCTGCACAGCTCGGTGTCCCATTATAGGCGTATTTATCGGTGGTTGCGTTGCAATCGCCGTTGCAGTGAATATACGCCACTTCACGTTCTACCGCCGCGGCTTCAATTCCAAGCACGGCGGATATTTCTTGAACAACCTTGTCGCCACCCGGCTTACAGAAAGTCGGGGGTGATTCTCCTGCCGCCACTGATTTAGCGTAGCCTTCACAGCCGGTAAAGCCGCAAGCCGCACAGTTAATTCCGGGCAACACGGCATTAACAGCCGCAACGGTTGTGTCGGTTTTAACGAAAAACACCTTCGCTGCAACGGTAAGGACAATCCCACCCATTACACCCAAAAAAGCAAACGCCAAAACCGGCAAAACATAATTCATGAAAATTTCATTTTCAAACAAACCCATAAATATTTCTCCTTCTTAATCGCTATATCCCGAATATTCCTTCAATTAAACCGGCAAACCCCATAAACGACAGCGACATAATAGATGCCGCGATAAAGGTGATTGGGATTCCGCTTAAAGCTTTGGGAATGTCACAGCGGTCGACTCTTCCCCTTACGCCTGAAAATATAACCATAACCATTAAAAAGCCCAAGCCGGCGCAAAACGCATTAAAGATTGAGTATAAAAAGCCGTATTCAAGGTCGATGTTAAGTAAAGTCACACCCAATATAGCGCAGTTCGTCACCATAAGTGCGAGATACGCGCCTAACGACTCATAAAGCAACGGCATTTTTCGTCTTAACACCATCTCGATTAACTGCACAAACAGCGCGACTATAAGAATAAAGGCTATAGTGCGCATATACTCGACATTCAAAGGCGCTAAGATGAAGGTATAAATCGGCCAGGTGACGGCTGTTCCCAAAACCATGACGAAAATTACCGCTATTCCCATGCCCACCGAGCCCGAAACTTTTTTAGAAACCCCCAAGAACGGGCAAATCCCCAAAAACTTTGAGAGTATAAAGTTTTCGGTAAGAACGCCGGTTATGAGAATAATAATTAAACCTCTCGCAATCTCCATTACTTAAGCCTCCTTTTGATTTTTTGTCTGTTTTTTCTGTTCGCCTTGAGCAGACTCTATTACAGTTTTAGCTGCTCCTATGTCGAGACCTTTGCAGGCAGAATGTCCGGGGCAAGTGTCACAGCCCGCTTCTCGCGGCTCTTTCTTCATAAGACGATTTATAATTGCTATTAAAATTCCCAACGTGAAAAACCCACCGGCAGGGAAAGCAAAAATCATCATTGGTTCCACGCCTAAGACATCAAAGCCAACTTCTCTTCCAAACCATTTGCCTGCCCCAAGGATTTCGCGGACAGAACCCACCATCACCAAAGCCAAGGTAAAGCCAATCCCCATTCCCAAAGCATCAAGAATTGACGACCACGGTTTATTTTTATTAGCGAACCCTTCGGCGCGCCCGAAAACAATACAGTTAACGGCAATCAAGCTTAAGAAAATCCCCAACGAGTTGTATAAGTCGGGTACGAAAGTCCTGACAAGAATCGTGACTAAAGTTACAAAACCCGATATAATTACTATGTAACAAGGCAACCTCACCGTTTCGGGTATGACATTCCTAAGCAATGATATTAACAGGTTAGAGCAGAGAAAAACAGCGGTAGTGGCTATGCCCATTCCCAACCCGTTTTGTGCCATAGTTGAAACGGCAAGTGAGGGGCAAAGCCCCAACAGCATGACAAACACGGGGTTCTCTTTGATAATACCTTTAGTAAAATTCGTTAAACTGCTCATATATCTCGCCCTCCCATCAAATCAAAGGCATTAACGGCAATTTCCACCGCTTTTTCCTCTCTGTCGCTGTCTAATTCTTCATCATCGTTTGCCATGAGCGCGCCTACGACATTTCCGTCTTGATTTATCGCGACTAACACCTCAACGCCGATTACTTCTTCGTCTTGAGCGCCTAAGTCTGTCCAGATGATTAGCTCGCCTTTGTCGTTCGCGATTATAACCCTGACATCTTGCGGTTGTTCGTGTTCGCTGTAGTCAGTCCATTTAGCATAGTTATACTGTGCCTCACCGTGCAGTTCGGCGCACTTTGCTCTAATTGCGTTGGTTAAACGGGGAATCTCCATAGATTTATAGGTTCTCACCGCTAAGTTTACCGCCGCTATCATTCCTCTTGATGAGCGTGTCGCGCCGGTCACTGTCTGAACTTCGTTGTCATTTTTTGGGGCTGATTTTACCGGTGTTACAATTGAATGAAGCCCGATGAAACTGTCCAAAAACTCATCTGATGCCGCTCTCTCACCAAAGCCGGGCGTTTCTTTAAGCTCAACCACCACAATGCCTTTAACGCCATCGTCGTCAATAGCGACAAGCACATTAAGCCCATCTTTGGCATAACCGTTTGCGACAACGTTGATGATTTTGTTTCCGTTTTTATTGGTGATAATGTTTCGTACTCCTCTTGGTTGCTCTATTATGTTGTTAAAATCAGTCCATTCGGCAAGGAAGTAATCTTCTTCGTTCCCTCCCCATAATTCAACGCACTTCGCCTTCAGAGAGTCGGTAAGCCCCGTTTCTTCGGGCCAAACTTGACTGGCGGTAATAACCATAGCGGAAATTACAGTCGCAATTATAGCAAGAACAAGTGTCGGTTTCGCTTTAGTCATTCTTCTTTACCTCCTTTTTCATTCCGAAGGGTTTTGGTTGCGTATATCTGTCTATATACGGGGTCAGAATATTCATAATGAGTATTGAAAATGCCACCCCTTCGGGCATAGATGCATACATTCTCATAATCATGGTTAGAATGCCGCAACCTATTCCGAATATTAATTTGCCCTTTCCGGTAATCGGCGTGGTGGAATAGTCAGTCGCCATAAACACAGCCCCTAACAAAAGACCACCCGCGAGAACGTCAAAAATAACGTCTCTGCCGGCTATGAGTGAAATAAATGCAACAGTCCCCACATAAGCAAAGGGGGTCACAGGATGTATTATTCTAAAGAAAAGAAGAATAAACAATCCGATTAAAAGAGTGAGCGCGCAAGTTTCTCCCAACGAACCGCCGTGGGAACCGAAAAACATGTCCATATTTGATGGAATGAGTTCCATGTCTCCGTCTTTGAGCGCGCTTAGGGGAGTCGCGCCTGTGACAACTTCAACACCGCTAATTCCGCCAACAACAGGATAATTAGACATGTGCGACGTGAAAGAAAGCACAAGCACAATCCGCCCGACTATGGCGGGGTTAGCAAAGTTTTGCCCTATTCCGCCGAACATCAGTTTCGTAACGACTATAGCGGTAAAACAACCGATAACCGCCATATAATACGGCAGGTTAGCCGGCAGGTTAAAAGCAAGAATCACCCCTGTAACCGCCGCCGACAAATCAGAAACCGTTTGTTGGCGTTTGGTTATAAGGTTAAACACATATTCAAAAATCACACAAGCAACTACACAGACAAGGGTTAAGTACAACGCGCGCGGCCCGAAATAATAAATTGACATTGCCAAAGTCGGCAAGAGCGCGATGATTACCACCAACATGATTTTTGTTGTGCTGTTAGAGCTTCGTATATGCGGCGATGGTCCGATAAATAACTTCTCCATTTTCAGTCATGCCCTTTCATATATTTTTAATATTTCTTATTCGCTACTGCTATTAAGAATTGTTTCGCCAAATGGTTTTTCTCGGCAATATCGCGCTTTGCGGGGCAAACGAACGAACACGCGCCGCAACTCATGCAGGTGTTAACCCTGTGTCGCTTCAAATCATCAGCGTCACGGGCATCATAAGCGTGTTCAAGCGCGGTGGGAAGCAGGTTCATAGAGCAGACATAAGTGCATTTTCCGCAACGAATACAGGCGGTTTGCTTATGTTGCTTTTGCTTTCCGAAAACTAATATGGCGTTGTTGGTTTTGGTGATGGGTATTTGAAGGTCATAAACCGCACTGCCCATCATAGGCCCACCGAACACCGCTTTTTCAGGCGGCTCGGTGACACTGGCAAAGTCTAAAAGCTCTTTAAGGGTCGTCCCGACAGGAACCACAATGTTTTTCGGTTTATCGACAATATCGCCGTCAAGCGTGAGCCTTCTCCAGAAAAGCGGCATACCTGTCTTAACATAGCGCGAAATAAACGAAACAGTGGACGAGTTCAGCACTAAACAGCCGACAGACGATGGCAAATCGCCCTCCATAATCACTCGCTTGGTGGTTTCATAGACCAAAACCTTTTCCGCGCCCTTAGGGTATCGCGCTCTCAGAGACTTCACACGAATTCCGCTTTCGCCTTGAAGTTGCCTTTTAATTTCAGCTATGGCTTTAGGCTTGTCAGACTCAATCCCCACCACGGCGTTGGGAATGTCTAAATACTTCATAAGCAACTTAATGCCGTTGACAATCTCGTCTGAGCTTTCAATAAATTCGCGATAGTCAGAGGTTATGTAAGGTTCACATTCAGCCCCGTTAACCACTAAGGTATCTACAGGGGTTTTCTCGCGGTCATAACTTATTTTGACATGGGTAGGAAAGCCCGCCCCTCCTAAGCCAACCGAACCGCTGTCTCTCACCGCTTTAATGAACTCCTCACGGTCGTTTATGACGGGTGGCTTTATGTCGTCACTTATGTCTTGATATTTGTCGGTTTCTATAACCAACGCTTTGCAGCTTCTCCCGTTAAGATAAGTAACCACGGTTTCGGCAACAACTTTTCCGGTAACACTCGCGTGAATGGGTGCGCTGATAAACGCATCACTGTCCGCTATAAGTTGGCCTGATTTGACATAATCACCAACCTTTACAACGGGTTCACACGGCGCGCCTATGTGTTGCGACATGGCTATAATCACCTTCTCGGGAGAGTCTAAAATTTCGGTAAGACTTTCCGCCGCGCTCGCGAAATGCGGTAACTTAACCGAGTTTAAAATCATTTAAAAAACACCCCTTTCTGCTGTTCTTTTAACACATCATTTATATTTTAAATTAAATCAAGAGAAATGTCAATAGATTTTAAATAAAAAAGTATACAAATTTTAGAAAAATTTTATGCAGAATGCACAAGCAACAAAACATGCTATATATGGTATATATAGAAATATTAAAAATTAAAAAATTCCTATCATAAAAACATGTCAAATTGATAATATTAATTTTATGTCGAGCAAAAAAACATCTAATAATATTAGGCACAATATTTTAGATTATAGATTAAGGTGGAGTTAAAATTATTTATGAGAAAAATTTCTAATATACTAAAACCTTTTCTGAGCGGCAGTATATCTTGTCTGTTAATATTATACGTAATAATAGCCTTTTATTACTGTAAAATTCCTGACAAGTTTTACCTTACCGCTTGTGAAAGTTTTAAGATAAACACATTCTTTAATATAGAGGGCGAAAACCCGTGTGAACCCATTACAGTCAGCGCGCTCAAGACACAAGCCCGAAAAGAGCCGCCTGTCATTACCCAAACAAGAACTTTAAAGTTGTTTGGCATAATCCCTATTAAAAATGTAGAGACAGAGCAAATAGAGCGGCCACTTCTTATTCCGGGGGGTATGCCTTTCGGAATCAAAATGTTGACTGCCGGCGCGGTGGTGACGGGATTCGGCAATGTAGATGGGGTTGACAGGGTTTATTCGCCCGCAAAAGAAGGTGGCATTTTAAGCGGCGACGTTATAAGAAAAGTTAACGGCTTAGAGGTGTCAAAAAACAGCGATATAATTCAAGCTCTTCAGGTTTCAACGACAAAAACGCATATAGTATTAGAGCGCGCAGGGCAGGTGATAAGAGTGAACTTCAAGCCCGAAATATCAAAGAAAGACGGATTGGCAAAAATCGGCATGTGGGTTCGTGACAGCAGTGCGGGAATAGGAACAGTGACATTTTATGAGCCAAAAGCCGGAAAATTCGGCGGCTTAGGACACGGCGTTTGTGATATAGACACAGGAAAGTTATTACCCCTTCACAAAGGTGAGGCAGTATCGGTAAGTATCGGAACAGTTGTTAAGGGAATGCCCGGTGCGCCCGGGGAATTGTCGGGTTCTTTCTTATCAAGAGTGCCTATCGGAACAATCACCTCTAACACAGAGTCAGGCGTGTTCGGAACCGCCCACTTCCCCATGAGTGTTGAGGACAGTATTCCTATGGCGTTTAAGCAAGAAGTCACAGTCGGAAAAGCATCGATTTTAACCACAGTCAGCGGAAACACGCCGAAAGAATTTGACATTATAATAGAAAAAATCGACTATAACGAGCAAAACAAGGTGAAAAATATGGTCATAAGAGTGACAGACCCCGCACTTTTGAGCAGAACAGGGGGCATTGTTCAAGGAATGAGCGGCAGCCCAATCATTCAAAACGGAATGTTAGCCGGCTCTATAACCCATGTTTTTGTAAACGATGCAAAACGGGGCTACGCAATATTCGCCGAAAACATGTTCAGAACGTCAACGAATGAAGTTTACGACTTGGCGGCGTGACGGACAGTTGACAGTGGACAGTTGAGAGTTGACAGTTTGTAGGGGACGGGCTTGCCCGTCCCGAGTGAACATCGAAAATTATACACCGCCCAACACATATGTGTCGGACGGTGTTAGTTTTATGTAAAATCACGCTACCATATGTTGAATGATCGAGACACTGACCCATTTCGTTCAGCTTGATCAAATTCTCCAAGTCTACCTCTATCGTTTGTAATACCATGACCACTCATTTGGAAATTAAGGTCAAATCTCAACCTATCCTCAAAAGTTCCTTCTATATTTTCCCATGTTACAGTAATACTTTGAATAGCCCACGGTGCAAAATCAACGGATACATCAAAGTTACGATGGTGAGGAGTCCCACCATTGCTCGGTCCATTGACAGCTCTACCACTTGTAATGTGACGAGACGACCCCTCACCTACTAAGTTTGCTCTATATGATAAAGTGCCGTTTCGACCGCCTTCTGTAAAACGTTCATCCACTCTAATTCGCCAACCTGTGTTATCTAACGTGTACACCAACTGAGGAACTCCATAATTGTGCGTTCCATCTTTTTTTGTGCGCGCGAACAGAAAATACCTTTGATTAGTGAGGTCTTCAAAAGTCAGTTTTGTATCCCATTTTCCATCACTTTCGTCAGGGGTAGAGTTAGTGTCGCTGAGAAGATATTGTATAGTTTGATTGGATTGGCTTGCAAAAGCGTTCGAGCTAAAAGTCACACTTCTGTATCCAAATGATTGCAGATTAACCGTGCCGCCTACAGCTGCGCCGGGTCGTAGATTGACTTCTACTGCGCAAGCTGCGGTAAATCCTCCATCAACAGTTCTAACAGTTATTGTCGCTGTTCCACTTTTCAACGCTCTAACATATCCGTTCTCAACCGTTGCGACAGATTCGTCACTGCTGTCCCATGTTACACTTTTATTATCAGCATTATTGGGGCTGACCTGGTGATTCATAATATCGCTGTCACCCACAAACAAATCAACTTGATTGGTTTCTGTTTTCGTGCTGTAGATATCAACACGAGTTACACGGATAGGAGTAACGGTTACCGTGCAACTTGCTTGAAAACCCCCATCTACTGTTTCGGCAGTTATTGTCGTTGTTCCGACTTTTCTTGCAGTTACTACGCCGCCTTCAACTGTAGCTATATCCGGATTTTCACTGCTCCATATCACATTTTGATTAGTAGCGGCGGGTGGAGTGCTTTCATTTGGTAAAACCGTTGCTCTAATCATTTCAGTGTTTTCTCTTATTATGGTGATGTTGTTTTTGTCTAAAGTTATGTCGGTTACAGGAACTGGGAAATCTGTTATTGACACGTCACAAGTCGCTTGAAGGTGGCCATCTACAGTAGCCGTTATAGTCGCTTTTCCTGCCGCCATTCCTCTTACTACTCCATTTGAGTTTACATCCGCAACAGATGGATTGTTACTACTCCACATTATTCGTTGGTTGGTGGCGTTAGATGGAATCACCATAGCGGTTAAAGTTTCATTAACCCCCTTAAGTATCGTTGTTCTGGACTTGTTCAAACGTATGTCGGTTGCGCGAACCGGCGAAACAGTTACTCTACATTCTGCAACATGAGAGCCATCGGCAGTTCTTGCGGTTATCGTTGCTGTTCCTATCGATAACGCCGTGACTGTCCCCCCGATTACTGTAGCAACGCTTGTGTTACTGCTATTCCATGTTAAGGATTTGTTTGTAGCATCGGTTGGGAGAACCGTTCCTCTAAGCGTTTCAAAGCTTCCTATTGGTATATCAATAGAATTTTTGTTCAAAGTTAAGCTTGTCACAGGAGTAAAACGTTGCGAAATTTTAATCGTTTGATTTTTATTCTGATTGTTTACCGGGAAAGTTCGCTCAAGGAAATCGATGTTAGAACTTGTCGCTGAAGCCGTGTAATCACCTTCATAGAAATAATCCGTAAAACGCCCGGTTCGAGAAGTTGTTCCACCTTGGTTTTTCTTGACCGTAACAAGAGCATCAACAGTATTTGATTTTGAGTTAATCGGGTCAAACGTCATTCTATAACCGAGATTGGGGCAGGTTCCCCTTGCCGACCTGATTTTATCCCCGTGTACGCTGTCAGGGTGATTTCTGAATGAAATATACCTATTGTAGAGCAAATTTGGACTATTTTTGTCGCCTATTTTTACCACCTCAAATTCAATTTCCTTTAATTTGAAAATTTTAGCGTATGCTCCTATATAGAGTTCACCTATAAAATAAAGCTCAATGCGTGCGCACAATTCACATTGATGTCTTTCGGGAAAAGTTGTAGTTCCACCTTTATTGTAGGTAATGGCGCACCTTGCCTCAACTCCGGAATACACACTAATTCCGGCAAAAACATAATCTTTTATCGACGTGGGAAACGCGCTTATATTCAGTTCTACCGCAACCCTGCAAACCCCCTCGACTTCAATGCTTATGTCATCATCTTTTGTGGGCAATTTGTTGTTAATTTTTTGAAATTCCCAACTTGTTGACACCACGTCTTTTCTGGTGTATATTAATGCAAAACCAACTTCGCCGGCTCTTTCAATATCAATGCTAATATCTACATTGGCACCTATTTGTAAATGTATATCTAAATCTATGGGGGTAATGTATTTTAACGGGGCAGTTACTTTAAGTGCCGTTAAAATAGCCTCAACAAGCTTTATTTTCACGTTGAAATTAGCTTTAGCATAAAAGTCACACTTAATCCCTATAACATATGGCACTCTTACTTCAAAATAAGCATAACTTGACAGTATTTTGGGGGCGTACTTAACTCTTGCCGTTGCAGCCAACCCTATTGTAAGCTCGCCCTCAAATTCTAACTCGCTGCCCCTACCAATCTTTATAGGACTTCCTTCAGCAGAAACGACAGTAGGGATGGTGGTCCCAATTCTACCACCACTGCCAAAGGGGATGGTAAAAGAATTTGTGGGCAATCTTGATGTGTCGGCACTCATTAAACTAAACGATGAGGAATCGGTGTTTTCAAAATGTTGAGCTGTTGAAGCAAACTCAACACTTTGAGGGGTTATTGGAACCTCGGCTTCAACGCTCATATTTATTTTCATATACTCGAAAAAATCTTCAAAGTCAGGCTCACTTATCGATGTAATCGTCAATGTGTTCGCAGAGTCAGATGTTATTGAAGCTATTTCAACTAAATAGGTTTCCATTGAATCCTCGCTTACAACAACAAATTTATCACCGACCTTCAGAGAAGAAACTATATTGTCGACACTTGTAAATGTGTAAACGTTTTGATTGCCTTCAGACACTGAAAGATAGTTACTGCCGTTTTTCCCGGCGTTAACAATAAGCACATCATCTGAAACTACCATGAAATTGTTACCGGGGTCATTATCTAAATTTATGATTTTGTTATTGTCAAAATCCCTTATAGTCTTCGACATAAACTCTTCATATGCACGTGTATATTCAATAGACGTAAACGATGGACACAGCACTGCCCCATTTTCGCTCACGAGATAGACAACTATAATAAAATATTCAGGCAATGTATCGGGAATGGCAACACGAGTGAACGTTGACTCAACAGCTTGCGGTATTTTTGTTCTGCCTTTCGACAACTCTTGACCGCTTTCTAAATCATCGTTCATTCCAACAACATCTTCAAATATTTTCACATCTAAGTAAGCAACACCGCCCGTTGAGACCTCAACAGATATTGCGTTTGTGCTTCTGTTTACCGTAGCATTGGTGATGGAGTAATGTCCACCATTGCCTCCCGGACGTATAGTCGCTCGTAAAATACCGCTCCGGTTTCTCGTTGTATTATATACACCCCATTCAATATCAATTTCACCGGGGCGACTTGCGGCAAAACCTGTATCAATTGCGCCTGTTGCCTTTGCGGTTGGTCTTACACGAATAGCAAGAGTTTGGTTCGCTGTAATTTTTGGCAACCCTCTTTCCCATCTGTTGGTGCGGCTTCTAAATGTCTCAAATCTTCTATCGAGCGATAACTTGCCGTTTACGCCATTAATGTTCAATGCTTCAAGATTAATTCGCGGTGCGAGGGTATATACCTGCTTTGCTGTTGGGGCTCTTCTTCTCGTGCCGGAATTCCAAATCACAAGTGTTTGCGCTTCTTCAGACAAATAATCAGAAACAGAAATCGTTGAACCCTTTGCGGCAGTTATATACAATAACTGTCCGGATTCTACTGCGGCAGTGTTTGTGGTTATTTCCCTAATATCCCAGTATCCAATATTGTCTAAGTCTTCAAGAGTGCCTGCGAAAATCACATCGCCTTCTCTAAGTTTGATGGTTTCGGTTCTATAATTTACCCTGTATTTTGGGGCTCTTTGTTCGCCATTGACGGTAATTCTTGCAGGTCTGCTTGCTGCTGTGTATGTAGTCCCGTCATAAGTTGGCTCAGTTCTAACATAATATCTTGACCTTGTGGCTCTGTTGCCCGATAATTTAGCTAACGTTATCCCATCGTAATATGTGCCGTATCCTTCGTCAGAAACAGCCGTGCCTTTATCATTAGCCTTTGCGACACCAATACCTTTGACGACCGCTTCTGTGGGATTCGCCCCTCTTTCTCTCGAAACAACAGCCCATTGGTATTCTTCGACACTCAACCCAAAGTCATAATTTACTGCAAGCCTCGGAGTTTTCGGGCGAGCACCTATTGTAGCAAACCTGACAATATTAGCATCGTTCGGCGGCTGCCTTGTTTGCGTGTTGTATTTATCAGTCAGCCATAAGGTAAAATCTCTGTTCAACATTTTGGAAAAGTTAGAATTGCTGAACGAGGTTGGGCTTATGTTTTTCCATTGGTTGCCCCCGTCTGTGCTGAATGCTTGGATTGTGTATCCTTCTGCCGGTAATGTGATTGTGTCCTTGGATAAATTTATCCTTGAAACTACATTCCCGTTTTTGTCACGCCCATCTACAAATATATCCTCAGAAAAATAATGTATGCCATTAGCATTTTCGCTCTGTAAATAGGTTGAAGGCGCGTGTTGAATCACTTGTTTAGCTAATGGAACTGTTTTTTGGAACGCCTTTCCCTCACTTTCTGAAAAGCTCAAAACCTCTACCGGCAAAACGAGAAAAGCCATAACCATTGCTAAGAATACCGATATAACCCTCTTTTTTACTGATTTAATCATAATTACCTGTCCCCTTTTTGTTTTTCAATGCAGCAGTCGCGACATTGTTATCTTTAATTATAATAGAAACGAAATGTTTTGTCAAGCACTTATTTTGAAACTTATTGTTTTATATCCTTTACCTTATATTGCTTGCCCTTTATAATGTAATGGGGTGATAAGTTTGAAAATAAATCCCCGTAAATATGGGAGAACATATTTTCAAAGCGCGTTTGTGCAGAAAGGGCATGTCTAAAAAATGAATATTTTTTGCGAACGATTGCGTCTCTTAAGAGGAAGAGCGAGAAGGACACAACAAAGCGTTGCAGACGATTTGGACATATCGCGTGGGCTTTTGGGTAATTATGAACTCGGAAGCCGTGAACCTGATTTTAAAATGTTGCTCACGCTTGCAGAATATTACGGTGTTTCAACAGATTACTTACTCGGAAGAACCAACATGTTCAAAAACGAGTGTCAATACACCCCGTTAGACGAAGAAGCAATTAATAAAGCACTGTGTCTCGAAAAAGATAAAAGTAAAATAAAATTGATAGATTATATAGAATATTTGAAAAGTAGAGAGTGACGGACAATTGACAATGTACAATTGACAATTGACAATTGTTGTGTCCGCTTGCGCGGACGGTTTTAAAATAAAACGCCCATCTCCCCACACCACCCAAATCCATTTTCGCAAGACATTCCAAAAAAACAACCACCGCCCAACAAAAATCGTTGGGCGGTGTAATTGTTATAATTTCAAATCCGTCGCCGCAAGGCGACTCCACAATTGTCAATTGTCAATTGTACATTGTCAATTGTTCGTCACTATCGGCTTTGCAGAATACTCCGTGCCGCACGGGCGTGGTGGGTTGAAGCACAGTGAGTATTGATTTGAGCATCTGTTTTCAAGCTCTGCTTGATTGAGTGCTGCTTGAGATGTTTCTGATAGTGTCTTTAAAGAAGTGCCGGTCGGAAGTTGCGGCTGTGCGGTGTTTAGTATTTCTCTTCCTCTTTGGTTCATGCCCAACACGCGGATATATGCGGGCAGGGCTTTGAGGTCGGCTTTGCTTATTCCCAAAAACGCATTTAAGACTGCCCTTCTTATCCTTGCCATCGTGTAAGATTTAGTCTTTGTCAGGGTTAGCACCTCGTTTAAGGTTTTTGCTTGTTTTAATGCTTTAGACAGCCTTCTTTCAAGCTCGGTTTGCATATTCGGGACTCTTAACAATTCAGCACTTGACATTCCCCTAAGCTTTGACAATACGGCAAGCTCTAACCGCCCTATATCGGCAATGTTGTCAAAACAAGCTCCTTTGGGGACATAAGGGGTAATGTCTTTCCCTTCGATTAACAACATGTCCCTTAGCTGAGAGCCGCTTAATATATTGGCTGTTTCGTCTGTTTGGACGGTGTCGTGTTGCGCGCCGAACCTCTTAACCGTAACGGGGGTAATTGAAGAACCGGTCTCGTCTAACGCCTTGATATATTCAATGCCTAAGGTGTTGTTGGGGGTTGCTAATGCGTTGGCAATCTCATCTTCATAATAGTGTGCGACAGCCTTTTGAAGCGCGGCAGGGTAACTTTCGCCGCGACGAAGCAGGCCTCGAAAGACTTCTTGCTCCATGCAATAATGCACAGCGCCTGCCGTTTCACAAAGCAACTCTATATCGCCGCTCTCACTGCCGAAGCTCAACGTTTCTACGCAGTTGAGCTTGTTGAGCAATGTCACCGCCCCCATAGCAAACTGTTCCGCCGAGGTCAGTGAAAACGCAACGGGTAACTCGATTACTAAATCAATGCCGTTGTCGAGCGCGACCTTTGCCCTTTGCCACTTGTCTAATACGGCAATGTCGCCGCGTTGGGTAAAGTTTCCGCTCATTACGGCTATTAAATGGGTAATGTCAAACCGTTCTCTTGTTTTCTCAATATGGTATTTATGCCCGTTGTGAAATGGATTGTATTCGCAAATTATTGCCCCGATTTTCATTTTTTCATACCTCTCTTTGTATATAAATTCTTTTTTTAAATTCTTTTTTATAAAATTTTTGATAAACTATTGATTTTTTTTCTAAAATAGGGTAGAATATATAGTATTATTTTTTAATTAAAGAAAGAAGGACGTTACAGAATGAAAATTTTAGTAATCAACGCCGGAAGCTCATCACTCAAATATCAGTTGATTGAGATGGAAAAAGAGCAGGTGTTGGCAAGAGGAAATTGTGAGAGAATTGGCATTGATGGTCTGATTTCTCACTCTACCGCCGATGGCAGGGAATTAAAAGAAGAATGTACATTCCCCACCCATACAGAAGCATTTGAGAGAGTCGTAAAAGCTCTCACCACCGGCGACACCGCCGTAATCAGCGATATGAGCGAGATTAAAGCAGTTGGTCACAGAGTCGTTCAAGGCGCGGAAATCTTCAGCGAAACCACAAAAGTAACCGATGAGGTTATTCAAAAGATTGACGACTTGAAAGAGCTTGCTCCCGTTCACAACCACCCTCACGCGTTGGCGTTGTGGGCATGTAAGAAGGTTATTCCCGCGTCAGTTCCACAGGCTGTGGTGTTTGACACCGCGTTTCACCAAACAATGCCAGCGAAAGCGTATATGTTCGGTATGCCGTATGAATGTTATGAAAAGTATAATGTTCGCAGATATGGTTTTCACGGAACATCTCACCGCTTTGTTTCAATGCGGTTAGCTAAAGAGCTGAACAAAAACCGAAAAGAGCTGAAAATTGTTTCCTGCCATTTAGGCAACGGTTCATCAATCACCGCCATTGACGGCGGAAAGTCAGTAGACACTTCTATGGGCTTTACCCCATTAGACGGGCTGTTAATGGGAACACGCACAGGCTCTGTTGACCCGTCTGCCGTAACATATATAATGAAGAAAAAAGGGTTTTCTCCCTCAGATATGGACAATTATATGAACAAAGAGTCCGGGCTTTTAGGGGTTGGGGGGTATTCCGACAATCGTGACATCGGTGACGCTATTAAAAGAGGTGAAGAAAGGGCTAAATTAGCCGCTGATATTTTAAGACACCAAATTAAAAAATACATCGGGGCATACGCCGCCATTATGGGTGGATTGGATGCAGTTATTTTCACAGGTGGAATCGGCGAAAACGATGTCAATATTCGTGCCGATGTCTGCGCCAACATGGAATTTCTCGGCATAGAACTCGACACCGCTCTTAACAAAGAAGCAAAAGGAACATTGTCAAGAATAACAAAACAAGGCTCAAAAGCGCAAGTCTGGGTAGTCCCCACGAACGAAGAGCTACTCATAGCCCGCGACACCAAAGAGTTATTCGGACTCTAAAGACAATTGACAATTGACAATGGACAATTGACAATGGTGGAGTCGCCGTTGGCGACGAATTTTAAAATTTTTAAAATGTCTGCGTTAGCAATTGACATCAGAATTTATAACATTTGTGTCAAAGGAAATCCGTCCGCGTAAGCGGACACAATAATTGTCAATTGTCAATTGTACATTGTCAATTGTTCGTCAGCCACTCTTTAATTTTCGCCTCTTTGCCTTGTGAGGTGGGGTTGTAGTATTTTCTGCCTTTTAGATTTTCGGGCAGACATTCCATATCGGTCTTTTTGTCTTCATAGTCGTGTGCGTATTTATACCCCTTTGAGTAGTTCAAGTCTTTCATGAGTTTGGTGACGGCGTTGCGCAGGTGAAGCGGAACGGGTTCTGCCAACGATTTGTTTGCATCTTTTTGCGCCGCCCCGTATGCCATATAGAGCGCGTTGCTTTTCGGGGCGATTGAAAGATAGGTGACGGCATGGGTTAAATGCACGCTGCATTCGGGCATTCCGATAAAATGGCAGGCTTTATAGACCGCCACCGCCATAGAAAGCGCGTTGGTGTCGGCTAAGCCCACATCTTCACTCGCGAACCTTATGAGCCGCCTTGCTATGTAAAGCGGCTCTTCTCCACCTTCTAACATTCGCGCTAACCAGTATATTGATGCCTGAACGTCGCTGTTTCGCATTGATTTATGAAGGGCTGAGATAATGTTAAAATGTTCTTCACCGCCCTTGTCATATAATAATGAACGTTTGTTAATACACTGCTTTAATATTTCTTCTGAGACTATTGTTTTCTCGTCTTGAATGTCGGAGTTTGTTATTAGCATTTCGAGTGTGCTTAGTGCCGTTCGTGCATCGCCGTTTGCGAACGTTGCGACCATCTTGAGCATTTCGTCGCTTATTTCGACCTCAATATTTCCGAACGCTTTAGGGTTTTTAAGGGTGTTTTTCAACAAAGTAACTAAATCATCACAGCTTAGCATATTAAGCACAAAGACTTTACAGCGCGAAAGTAACGCCGAGTTAACCTCAAAAGACGGGTTCTCGGTAGTCGCGCCGATTAAAACTATGCTCCCTTTTTCAACAAAAGGCAAAAACGCATCCTGCTGCGCCTTGTTAAAGCGATGTATTTCGTCTATAAACAAGATGGTTTTTAAACCCATACGCCTTGAGTGTTCCGCTTTTGACATTACCTCACGAATTTCTTTAATTCCGCTTGTAACCGCGCTGAAATCAATAAATTCTGATTGCGTTTTGAGGGCTATTATCCGCGCTAACGTGGTTTTTCCCACACCGGGCGGCCCCCAAAAAATCATTGACGGTATTTTATCAGACGTAATCATGCGCTCAAGAACTTTACCCTTGCTTAATAAATGCTGCTGCCCCACATACTCGTCAAGAGTTTGTGGGCGAAGTTTGCTCGCTAAAGGGGCGTTTATTTCGTCGAGCGGCGACAAATTTTCGTTATTATCAAATAATGTTTGTTGCATATTCTATTCTCCTTAATAGAAGCATATCACATTATAACCAATTTGTCAATCATAAAGTTTTCCTATTGACATTTCAGCTTTGATGTGTTATACTATTTAATAATTTTACATGTTTTTTGGGAAGTTATATGTTTAAAAAAAATGTTGTGTTGCGCCCCGAGAGCTTCATTGAGGGTTTCGGTGAGTCGGTGATTTCTATTATTAAACTTGGTTTTAGAACCATTTCGGAAATATTTTTTTATTTCTCAGGAATTATTTGGAAGAAATCGGGCGACATTCGCAAAAAAGTTTCGCTATACTTAAGATACGCCTTAATCGGGCTTATGGAACCTGTTATGGAGGTTTACGGCCGTTTTGAGCGCGTATTTAAAGACACGGCTAAAACACAAACGGGTGGCGCGCGCTTAAAGGCTGTTCTGAAAGGGCTTAACGCCCTTATGTTCGGCGAAGACGGGCTTTTTATCTCCTTGTTTAATGTTGCCGCCCCTGTGATTTGCATTGCCTTTTTTATTGCGGTGGTGAACTACAGCAACTCTTTGAGTTATGGGGTCAGACTTGAGGTTGACGGCAGTTTATACGGCTATATAGAAAATGACAGCGTGTTCAGTGAAGCCGAAAAACTTGTGGACAGCCGCTTAAATTATTTGGGCAGTTCGCGAAAAATTAACGCCTTTCCGGTGTATACTATAGAAAAAACGGGTGGTGAATTTTTGAGCGCGGCGCAGGTAGCCGACCTTATGCTCAGTAATTCAGGAATAAGCGTTCAACAAGCGTATGGGATTTATATGGACGGCTTGCTTGTTGGGGCGGTTACAGATAATTCAGGGATTGTTGAGGCACTTGACGGAATTTTAGAGCGTTTTAAAACAGGGCTACCTGATGAAAAAGTCGAGTTTGTTCGCGATTTAGACTATACTCAAGGGGGAGTGTATACCACAGAAAGTATTATCGAACCGCAAATCATTATAGACCAGGTGACATCGCTGAAACAACAAGCGAGCTATTATACCGTTGAAGTTGGCGACAGCCCTTCTTTAATCAGCGACAAATTAGACATGTCAATAGATGAGATTGAAGCTTTGAACCCCGGCTTTTCAGAAGGTATTGCCGTTGGCGAGAAGGTGCAATACAGCGTTGACGTTGCTTTTCTTGATGTTGCGGTAACTTACAGCGAGGTTTATGAAGTCCACGAGCCTTTCAGGACAATCTATCATGATGATGACGGAATGTATGTAGACACAACACGCGTTATAAGACCGGGTGAGCCGGGGATTAGCCGCGTGAGTGCAAGCGTTTCAACAGTTAACGGCGTAGAGCGCGAGCGCGTAATAACAAGCGCGTTTAAATTGTCAGAGCCTGTAGATGAAATAGTGGCAAGAGGAACAAAGCAGATTGAAACAGGAAGCGTCTCTTCAGAGAGCGCAGGCTATGGCAAATTTATCTGGCCTGTTCCCCGTTATTCGGTGGGAACAATCGAGCGACATCATCAAGACGGCGGCTATGCGGGGCACAGCGGAATTGACTTCTCTGCCCCTTACGGAACGCCCGTTTATGCCGGAGACGGTGGTTTAGTAGTCTTGTCGGGTTGGCATTATGACTACGGCACAACGGTAATCATCGAACACCCCAACGGTTATCGTACGCTATATGCTCACAATAGCCAAAATTTTGTTTCTGTTGGGGAATATGTTGCACAAGGTCAACAAATAGGAGCTGTAGGGCAAACCGGCAGAGCGTGGGGCAACCACGTGCATTTCGAGGTAATTCGCAACGGTATAAAAGTGAACCCAAGGCAATACTTGGATAATTTATAGATGCAAGAAGGGCATGTCTAAAAATATGAAAAAAGAGTTAGGGTTACTTTGCCCTGGTTGTATGGAAGAAAGTGAAGCTTGTTTTTGCGGTTATTCGCCCGTTAACGATAATGACGGAAGTCTTGCGCCGCGAACATTGTTGAACGAACGTTATCTATTGGGCAGAGTGATGTCATATAACGGTGAGAGTGTTCTCTATATGGGTTATGACATCAAAGAAAACAAAAAAATAACCGTTAAGGAATTCCTCCCAAAGTCTCTTTGTTCAAGAGAAAGCGGGAAGGACGTAGTTTGTGTTGCTGACGGAGGTTTAGCTCTTTATAAAACCTATTTATCGGAGTTTGTGGACTTAAATCGTGCAATGACAGCCCACAGAGATGCCCTTTGCATACAAAAAGCGCGGAACATCTTTGCCGCCAACAACACGGCATATGTTGTCTTTGACTATATCGAGGGTATGAGTTTTAAATCATATCTTCTCAAAAAAAACGGCAGTATTCCCTTTGATGAAACAATGGAGCTTATGCGCCCCTTGATGGTCTCGCTTAATTCTGTTCACCATAAGGGGACAATCCATCGCGGAATAAGCCCTGCTACTTTATTGGTTAACAAAAAAAACGAGATTGCAATTATAGGCTTTGATATATCGGCAGGGCGTTCTTCGGGTTCACTTATTGATTGTTGGATAGCCCCCGGATATTCAGCACCCGAACTTTATAATGCCGGAGCGCAACAAGGCTCATGGACTGATGTTTATGCCCTGTGCGCCGTGCTGTACAGAACATTAACAGGTTTAGAGCCAATAAGCGCGCCCGACCGTTTGAGAAACGACAGCATGAAAGAGCCGCGGTTTTATGAAAAAACTATTCCACCGGCTGTTTCAAAGGCGATTATGCACGGGCTTTCTTTAGACATTAACAAGAGAGTCCGCACAATAAATGAATTGACAAACTTAATTTATCACCGTGAGACCACCGATGATGTCACAAGAGATATGAACATTGATGCAATTTCAGCGTTAGCGGGCGGTGCCGGCGAAAGCGACGGTTTCAAAGCGCGCGACTTTAGTGGGGGGAGAATCCAAAAGCCGCAAGGCAAACAAAGCCGTGAAAAAGTTAAACCTCAAAAAAGCGGCACAGGGCTTGCTTATGCTTTGGGGATTTTGGGAAGCTTCACGATTATCGGGCTGATTATGGCAATGGTCTGGGGGTATAACACACCTGAAACGCCTGTTGATTCCGCTACTACACTACCAACGCAGACCTCGACTCAACCAACCCAAACCACCACCACGCAAGCCATTACAACCACACAAACCACAAGAGCCGCGCCCACAGAACCGCTTTATAAAATCCCCGATTTGTCGTCAAGATGGTATAGTGTGATTGCCGAGAGTTATAAGTTTCTCGAAATGGTCCCGGAATATGAGTTTCACGATACCGTTGCCGAGGGAATCATCTTTGGGCAGGACATTGAGGAAGGCACGGAGGTTGTCGGCGGCACTGAAATAAGGGTAAAGGTGAGCAAGGGCAACGGCCTCATTCCTCTGCCTGACTATAGCGGTAAAGAGATTACCGAATATCGGGCTATGTTAAAAGAATTGGAAATAAAACACCGCTCAATGAAAGAATTCAGCGATGATGTTCCCGAGGACTATGTTATCCGTTGCAGTTCTCGAATAGGCGAGAAAATTGACATTACAACTGACGAAACAGTCTCAATATATTACTCGAAAGGGCCGCGATTCACCAATGGACAAGAAGAGCTTGAAGCCTTTGAAGACTTTTAAAAACAATAGTGTAGCTACCATTATTGTCGCCGCAGGTAGTTCACGCCGAATGGCAGGGGTGGATAAACTGCTTTTAAAAATCGGCAATTGCCCCGTGATTTTGTATTCTGTTGCGGCGTTTGAAGAAATTGAACGAGTCTCTGAAATTGTTATTGTCGCCTCGAAAAATAATTTTGAAGAAATTAAATCGCTAATTTCAGCGCGCGAAAGCAAAAAGCCGCTCACAGTTGTTTTAGGCGGTGAAACTCGCGCACAATCAGTCATAAACGGAATTAACGCCTTAGAGAGCGATTGTCAATATGTCGCTGTTCATGACGGAGCGCGCCCTTTAGTTCACAAAGACGATATAGAGGGCGTGTTCTCGCTTGCCGAAAAGACGGGGGCGGCAATTTTAGCCGCTAAGGTGAAAGACACCGTAAAAGTCGTGAAAAATAACCTTATTATCGACACGCCCGACAGAAAATTTTTATACAACGCCCAAACGCCGCAAGTTTTCAAGCTATCTGCATATCGAAAGCTCATCTTAGCTAATCCACACATTGACAATATAACCGATGATGCAAGCCTTTTTGAAGCAAACGGCTTTGAAGTAAGCATTTTCGAGGGCAGAGCCGATAATATTAAAATTACCGAAAAACACGATTTATATTATATTGAGGGGAAGCTAAAAGTTTGAAAATAAATCCCCGTAAATATGGGAGAACATATTTTCAAAGCGCGTTTGTGCAGAAAGGGCATGTCTAAAAGTATGAAAGTTGGCATGGGTTATGATGTTCATCGTTTCGCGCCCGGGCGAAAGCTTATATTGGGTGGCGTTGAAATTCCTCACCGTGAGGGGCTTTTAGGCCATTCAGATGCCGATGTTTTAGTCCACGCGATTATTGACGCACTGCTTGGCGCGTTAGGCTTGGGGGATATAGGCGAGCTTTTCCCCGATTCAGACGAAAGCTATAAAGATGCTGACAGCCTTTTGCTCTTGGGGAATGTCATGGCGTTTGCAAAGAAAAGTGAATGGGGTATTAAAAACATCGATTGCGTTATAATAGCAGAAACGCCCAAACTTACACCTTTTAAAATCCAAATGAAAGAAAACATCGCAAGAGTTTGCTCACTCGCGCCCGAAAACGTCAACATCAAAGCAACCACCGAAGAAGGCCTCGGCATAGCCGGAAAAGGAATCGGAGCAAAAGCAATCTTGATAATTGAGAGCCGATAATCGTAAAAATTTTTTATATATGCTTAAGTTTTTTGAAGAACTAACGATAAGATATATGACAGGTATAATAAAATAAGAAAGGGGTGTGTGTTATGAACGTCAAAAATCTTAATAACAGCGTTATAAACACCTATAAAAACATTGGCAACACTAAGGTGTTAAAAGAAAAGAAAGAAAATGTCGCTAAGGCGAGCGCGGATAATTTTGACAAGGTTGAGTTTAATTTTGACCTTGCGCTGAAAGCCGCAAAAACAGACATCACTACAGCTTTAAGCAAGAGTGTTAACGCAGAAAGATTAAACGCCCTTGCTGCGGCTTATGCCGGCGATAACTGCCCTGTTGGGGCGGCTGAAACGGCAGGCGCAATATTAAAATAAGTTAAATTTAAGTAAAAAGGATTGTTTGGCTATGCAAATGCAAATGCAAATACAAACGGCAGCTCGAATTATAGAATTTTTCAGAGAATATAACGCGCATTTTAAAAGTTTGAGCATTTTTGTTGCCAAGAAGCAGGAAAAAGTTGTCGCTGATGATTTAGTTTGGTTGAGCGATGCCATCGCAGAAGAACAAAAGTTGGTTATGCGTGGCAATTCGCTCGAGTCAAGAAGGTTGTTGCTCTTTGAAGAGTTAGGGCTGAAAGATTATAAATCAAGCCAACTGATTGACGAGATGCCCGATGAATTTAAAGGGGAACTTCGTCTGCTTATAGATTTTATGGAAAAATGTATCAACTATATTCAAGAAGTTAACCACGGTATTCTTGATTTGGTTGAGCAAAAATTAGATGTTCAAGCGCAACTGCTTAATCAAAACGCGCTTGTCGGCTCTAACACATATACCGCTAAAGGCGAGAAAATTCATAAAAGCATAGCAATTCCGGATGACGATTTTTTAGGAAAAGTATAATTTAAGGAGAAAGATTTATGCGTTCATCGTTTATGGGTTTAGAAGTTTCAAAGCGTTCGATTCAATTGGCGCAAAAGGCGATTGATATTACTAACCACAATACAAATAACGCTATGACAAAGGGATATACAAGACAGAGAATAGACCAATATGCCATGCGCATGGTTCCGGGTGGGTTGTGGCAAACCCCGACGGCGAAAATGTCGCTTGCCGCGCAGGGCGTGAGCGCGTTCGGTATTTCGCAAATCAGAGACCCTTATCTCGACAAACGTTTTCGGGATTTAGCGTGTTATCAAGGCGAGTATCGCAAAAAAGCGGACATTCTGTCACAGGTTGAAACCACCCTTGACAACATTGAATCTGCCGGTCTTACAAACCAGTTAGACGAACTTAAACGCGCAATGAGCATATACGCCACCAACGCACCGGACAATGCCGAACTTTCAACTATCGTTCGCAACCAAGCTTATAATTTAACAGTTTTACTTAATACTTATCACACCGACCTTAACAGAATGTTAGAGCTTAATGTTTTTGAAGCAGGGGAAACGGTTGATTATGTGAACGTGTTAATTCAAAAAATCACCGGGCTGAACGCGGCAATACTTAATGAATATAAGGCAACCGAGTTTGGTGAAGTGTTCAGAGGGGAATCGGTTTCACAATACGGCCCGTTGGAGCTTAAAGACCAACAAAATTTACTTATTGACGAGCTTGCTTATTATGCAGATGTGCATGTTACAACAAACCATGACGGCACGCTCAACGTGACTGTCGGTGGGCAAAAGGTAGTATCCGGCACATCGTATGAAACTCTTATAATGAGCAACTATGAATCGTTTGATGCTATGGTTCTCAGGGTTTCGGGGGGAGAAGAATTAAGGCTGAAATCGGGCGAGCTTAAAGCATATCAAGACCTTGTCGGCGGAAATGGCCCGTATGCCAACTTCTATCAAAACTCTGATTATGGCATTCCCTATTATATTTCTGCAATCAACACCTTTGCGCAGGATTTTGCGTGGCTGATGAACAGCTTTAACGGCGCTACCGATATTGACTCGTCACGCGCGATGTTCGGCTCTCTTCTTGATGTTTATGACGATGACGGTTATCTCGTTGAACGCGGCATAATCGATGCATCTACCATAAGAATTTCAGAAGAATGGATGAATGATGCCACCATGATAGGGCAGGTTCAAGACCCTGAAACAGGAGCGTGGGCTTTTGCCCCCGACTTAGATGGTAATAACGCCAACAATTTAGTTTTGGCTTTTGAACATTCCTTCAAAATAGGCTTAGGAGCGGACTTCGAGGGTTCAATTTATGAATACACGCTGTTTTTGAGCAACCGCTTAGGGCAAGGCATTGACTTTCAAGAAACTCAATATACCACATCGTTTACTACCACAAACGAGCTATTAAACAGCCGCGATGCAGTGTCGGGCGTTTCAGACACAGAAGAAGGCATAAACCTCATGACCTATCAAAAATGGTTTAACGCCTCTGCGCGGATTATGACTTCTTTAGACGAATGTCTTGATTTAATCATAAACAGAATGGGCAGAGTTGGACTCTGACAATTGACAATTGACAGTTGAGAGTTGACAGTTTTAGGATTTATGTGGAAAGGATATTTTTGAAATGAGGGTAACGTCAAATACGGTTGTTCGCCGCTATTTACAGGGGTTAGAACGCAATTTTTCGGGCAAAAACGATGCTGAAGTGAAGGTAATGAATAACAGAAAGTTTTTCCGTGCCAGCCAAAACCCCATTGATGCGGCAAAGGCTCTTAAAGTTCGCAAGGCAACAGAAGAGCTTAAAACTTATGAATATAACCTTAATACCGCTAAAGGAATTTACGAGACAGCGGAAAGCGCGGTAATGAAGGTGTCAGAGCTTATTCAAGCAACATATGAAAAGCTGATTTACGGCGCGAACGGGACACAGTCTCCCGCTGAGGAAAAAATAATCGCAGAGACAATCCGAACATATGCCGATGAAATGGTTCAAATGCTTAACATTAAAGTGGCAGACAGAAACGTATTCGGCGGAACCTCAAACGCATCAATGCCGTTCAGAATGAGAGAAAATCAAGTTTATTACAACGGCATTCATGTTAACACCTTTCAAAATCCCGTTAACTTCCCTTATGGAAAAGTTTCTTATTCAGATATAGGAATAGGCATGAGCATTGGCCCGGACGAGAGAATAGACCATCAATCCGCGCTTCCGGTGACGTTTAACGGAATGAGCGTTATGGGTTGCGGTTATTCGGGTAAGTCCATTGTCCTTGACCTTGAACAAGTCGTTGCAGGCGCGGAATACAGCCTTGACGTTTTCGCCGGTAATCAAAAGAGAACTATCACATTCTATGGTGGTTTTGACCCGCAAGATACAGCCGAAATGATGACCGAGGCTTTAGAAGAAGCGTTTGGCATAGGGCAAATCAAAATTAACGAGTCGGGACTTGTCACAAATAATATTTTGGGCGTTCAATTAGACATAGTCAACACACCTTTGGGGAACGAGAACAGCACCGGTTACATTGAATATGAGCCGATGTTAATTGATAACATAGCGGGCGGTTATTCAAACAACATAATCCAACTCACTCTTGATGCCGCTGCTTGTCTTGAAAGCGGTGACAAACTTGAAACAGCAAAATTTGCCGATGCACTTTTTGCCATTCAGACTAATCTTTCACTTGTAATAGCCGATATAGGTAATAAGCAGGAATTTATCGACTTTAACCTCGACCGTATTACAAACAATCTTTATACGTTAGCAGAACAACAAAATACACTTGAAGGTTTAGGCCCCGACACCATGAGCGAGCAGATTACCATCTGGAAAGTAATGGAATCAATCTACAACACAACCCTAAGAATAAGCGCATCGACAGTCCCCATGTCAATATTTAATTTTATGAATTGATGAACAGTTGACAGTTGACAGTGGATAGTTATTGTTATAAATTCTAATCCGTCGCCGTAAGGCGACACCACAATTGTCAACTGTCAATTGTCAATTGTCAATTGCCAAGAAAGGGCGTGGCTGAACATGAATCCGAATTTGTTGAATATTACCACTATTCCAATTACCATTAAGGTTAACATCGTAAAGGCGCAGTTGAATACGCCTCTCTCCCCGCCAGCGATGATTAAGGTTAAAACCGGCGAAGGTGGGTTTACTATTGATGCTCAACCGGCAAAAATTAATATCGACACTTATTCGGCGCGTTCAAGTTTGGGGTATGGGAATTATAAATATGCCGACTTCAATAAAGCCGAAGCGCAAAGGGGAATTAAGCTTGCTTATCAAGGTGTCGCTAAAATTGTCAACAACGGTGATGCTTTAGTTAAGGGCGCGACCGCACCCGAGATTGCTGTTCAAGAGGTTCGCGCACGCTCAACAGTTGAAACGGTGATGGATTTTCTTCCCAAAGAAGGCGCAGATGTCACCTTCGATAAGGGCGAGGTTAATATAAACTATCACGTGAGAGACGTTGATATCAGCTGGGATAAACTCGCACGCTCAAAGTTTGAATTTGTCCCGGGGAAAATCGAATTTATAGTCGAACAAATGCCCGGTGTCGAGATTGAATATTTAGGAAAGCCAATCTACGTGCCGCCGAGCGCGGCTCCCGATTATGACGGGTAGAAAGAAGAAATATGATTACGATAAATACACGCGATTTTGGGGAAATTGAAGTAGACGAAGAGAGTGTTTTTGACTTCCCCAACGGAATATTCGCATTTGAAGACTCAAAGCAGTTCGCGCTTTTAAGCCCGCTTGGTGATGATGTTTATCCTAAGTGGCTTCAATCGACGACGGCGACGACCCCTTGTTTTATTGTGTTCGACCCTTCTGTTATAGATGCAGGTTATCGCTTAAACTTAAGCGATAACGAACGCAAATTTTTAGAAATTAAAGAAGACACCGAGGTTAGAGTATTGTCTTTAGCGAGTGTCCCGGAAGATTACAGAGATACAACAGTTAACATGAAATCGCCCGTTGTTATTAACACCGTGCGGAAAATTGCGGCACAGGTTATACTTTCGGGCAACTATGAATTTCGGCTTCCCATTTATCGGCATAAGAAGCTGAAGTCAGTCGGGGAAACGGGGGCAGTATAGGTGTTAGTCGTAACAAGAAAACTCGATGAGGGGATTATAATTTCCGACAATATCGAAATAACGGTATTGGAAATAGGCAGAGAGCGCGTTAAAATCGGAGTAGCCGCCCCCAAAGATATCTCGATTATCCGAAAAGAGCTGATGGACACACTCAATGCAAACGTTGAAGCCTCTAAATTAATACCGAAATCCGCTTTAGAAGCTTTCTTAAAAATAAACAGGTTTTAACATTAGAAGGAGGATTATTATGGCAATTCAAACACCGAATGCTCTCAGAATGAGCGGAATGAACTCAGGGTTAGACACCGATGCGATTGTTAAGGCGATGACCGCATCAACAAAGTTCAGAATAACACAGCAACAGCGCAAAGTGTTAAAACTTGAGGCGCAACAAGAGGCATATCGCGAAATTATAACCGCCTTAACCCAGTTTAAAGATAAATATTTCAACCTCACCAAAATGGACAGCAATATAAGGTCGGCGGCATTGTTCAGCCAGTTCAGTGCATCAACAGTGCAATCGAACGGGACGGCAGGGCTGCCCCCGGGTATATCCATTTCAACTTCTTCTAACTCTTTAGCCGGAAACTATAACTTTGAGTTGTTGGCGGCGGCATCACAAACCACCGTAAAAGCAAGCTCACTTGACTCTAACACCGTCATTGATTTCAGCGCGTTTTCCGCTCCCGGCACTTACGCGATGAGCGTGACTGTCGGTTCTAAAAGCCACGTCATTTCTTTTGAAGGTGGCGCGGCTAACGATGTTCGCGATTCGATGAACAAATCCCTTTTAGAAAAATTCGGCGCGACTAACACCCCCGGCGTAGGAATCGTCAGGGTTGAAAACGACAGGATTGTTTCGGCTGACCGCTCTGCAATTTCCAGTTCAAACGCAGTAAGACTTGCTGATGAAGTTCCTTTTGGAACGTCGGCGGCGTTTGAGACAGGCTCCAACTCTATTACACTACTGATTGACGGGCAGAGCAGGACTTTTTCGTTCCAAACCCTTGCCAAAGATTATTTTGACACCCACAATATATTTGAAAGAAACGCAGACGACACCGTAAAAGTCGGGGAGGACGGCAAAATCGTATACGCACAATTAGACAGAACTGCCCCTGATTACAACGACAGATTAGCGGCGCAAAACGCCTTTAAATCTGTGGTTGACGATATGCATCGCTTAGAAGCAGATAAATATTACGATGATTGGAAACAAGTCCCCGGTTATACCGAAGGGACATGGGGCGATGTTGAAGCAATGGGTTCAGAGCAGGTTAAACTCATTCAACAATTAGCCGAACACATTAACCATAACAATGCAAGGCGTGAGTTTAATACTGCGGCTCAAAGAGCTTTCGGAACCGCCTATAAAGCGTATGTGGACGACCTGCCCGATGACATTGAACCCGATGATTTTGACACTTGGTTAGAACACACACAAAACATATCATTCGACCAATTCTATAGCGGCGCGCTTGCTGATGATGCTAACTTTAAAGCTGCCCACGACACTTATTTCGGGACAGATGATAAAGCAGGCCTCAGAAATATCATTATCCCGACAAACCCCGATGAATATGAGCAATATGTGAAGGACATGAACCAAATCATGGCTCTCACACCGGAAAACTTAGCCTTCAGAACGGTTTATAATAGCGAAAACGTTCAAATGGACTTGGAAGGCGTTACTGTAATAAACAAAGACCTATTTGCCCTTGATATAGCAAACAACACCGCAAGTGCTGCCGATGCGTTTAACAAAAACTCATTTTTGGGCTTGAATAACTTGAGCTTTGACGATGGAGTGAAACTCACGGTGGCGTTTGATGAACACCCCACAACCGGCGCGTTGCTGGGAGTCAGCGTTTCGGCAACCGATGAAGACGATGCCGTAACAGGCTTGGGAATTTTGTATAACACAGGTTCAACCAACACGTTTGGCTTTGATGAGCGCGCTACATCACTCAACACCGTCACCACAGCCACAACTTTAGGTGAACTCGGGACTAAATTAACCTCTTTTGAATTCACAATCAACGATGTTGATTTCAAGTTCTCTGCCGAAACCACTGTCAGAGAGATGCTCAACGATGTAAACGCATCGATGGCAGGGGTAATAATGACGTTTTCGACCCTCACCAACAGCTTCCAATTAGCATCTAAAGAATACGGTTCAGCCGAAACCATAACCTTCGCCGACAAAGTGAGCGAGTCAGACAGGGCTGAAAATCCTGATGTTATGGGATTGTTTGAACGTTTTGGTTTCACGGGTTCGTCCGATACCATTGACCCGTCACGTGTTGAGCTTGGGCGCAACATGGAGATTATGATTAACAACCAAATCGTTGAAACAACATCTAATTCTTTCACAATAGACGGCACAACTATTACGGTTGCAAGCCACGTTGATACCTCTCAACCGATTGCCTTTACTACCGAGATTAAGAGGGATTATGCCCCGGCAATTGACACTGTAAAATCATTCGTTGAAGATTACAACAAACTTCTCGATTTAGTGTACGGCTATACTACCGAAAAGCCTAACAGCAAATATCACTTCTTAACCGACAGCGATAAAGAGGATTATGATTTATCAGACCGTGAGATTGAACAGTGGGAGAAACTTGCCAAAAAAGGGTTGCTTTATAACGACTCAACTATTAACGGCATGATGTCAAACTTCCGCACTATTCTTTACGGTTCAACTGCCACCGGTTCGGGTGAGCGCATAGGGTTATTCAACATAGGTATTACCACCAGCGCATCTTGGGAGGAACGCGGCAAGCTCGTCCTAAATGAAGAAGAATTGAAAAAAGCCTTTGAGCGCGACCCCGATTCGATTATGAGACTGTTCACTGACCTTGAAAACGGCATAATGGTTCAGATGGACAAAGCGATTGACTCGTACGTAAAAGCCACAGGCGCGCGGGTTGACAAGGGTATATTAGTTCAAAAGGCGGGTGTTGCGAACGGTTCTTCTACCCTTGATAACTCGATTTATGACCAAATCAAGAGAATAAATTCACTGATTTCTTCATTAGAAATACGCTATAAACAGCAAGAAGACAGAACATGGAAATTGTTTACGGCGATGGAAAAACAAATGGGGGCTATAAACTCGCAAACAAGCTATATAGACCAAATGTTCCAATTCGGGAATCAAGGAAGGAGATAACACCATGAACCGAAATCCGTTTGTCAACTACAAAAGGCAGTCGATTACAACACTTACTCCGGTTGAAATAGTAATCAGACTCTACGATGAGACCGAAAAACAGTTAATTCTCTCCACAACGTTTATTGGCGACAAAGATTTCTTAAACGCCAATAAATCACTCACAAAGGCATACGACTGTGTTAAAGCACTTCAATCGGTCTTAGACATGAAAATTCCGATGAGCGCGGATTTAGACAAACTTTATGATTATTTCGGGCGTGAAATTCTCAAAGCAAACATGAAAAAAGACATAGAGCTAATCAAGCCCTTGTCACCCATGTTAAGCGAGTTAAAAAGCGCGTTCATTCAAATTTCTCACATGCCGAAAGAGCAGTTGAGAGCGTGAGGAGCTTATCTTACGATGGGCTTGTCACTAAGCTTGATGAGCTTGAAGATTTATTTTCGCAATATATAAGGGCGACTAACCTTTTAAGCGGGAGCGACCTCGAGAATATCGAGGAAACGGACCTGCTTATTGGTTGTCGCCGTAGTTTGATTGAAAGAATGGAAGGGCTTCAAATACACGAGATGGCAGAGCAACTTGAGGCAAGAGAAAGAGAAATTGTTTTAAAAATGCTAAGTGGCGAGAATATCTTTGGCTCTTTGTCTGACGACGAAAATATTGTTTATTCAAAAATACTCAACATAAAGTCGCTTCAAGGCGAAATTGTTCAAAAAGACAAAGCAAACAATTCTCGTTTTATGAACAAATATAACGAAACTAAAAAAACGCTGACTGAATTAAAAGGCGATAAGAAAAAGATTGACTTTTACAACAACGCAAGAATTAGCGAAAAGAAGGGTCGGGACTTTAGTCAAAACGTCTGACAGACGGCTGTTTTATGCCCGACACACAGCTAACCGCCAACCCACCGTCAACTCTTTGTCGGATTTGTGCAAAAGCAGACACTTTATATTTATTATTTAGTCATTTTCTACAATAGTTTGAGATAGTACTTGACAAGCGTGGGAAATTGCTGTATAATATATAAGTGCTGAATATATGGGAGTGTTCCCGAGCGGCCAAAGGGGGCAGACTGTAAATCTGTTGCTTTCAGCTTCGATGGTTCGAATCCGTCCACTCCCATAAAAAATATAGCTTAACGGTGTTAGGCTATATTTTTTGTTTTTAACTTGGGCAAGCACGACTTTTCTTTTCCCGTTGGTACATGCGCGCTCAATTGAAATAGATTTTTCGGTAAAGTCAATGTCTTTCCATTTAAGACCGCACAGTTCAGATGAACGGAGTCCCAATTCTAATAATATTCGTATGTATATACCGTTTGGTGTTCCATCGCTAAATTCAAGAATTTTTTCAACTTCTTCTTTGGTATAAATTCTCTTTGGTTTGCTGACAAGGTTTGAAAATGCCTTTGCTGACTTAACCGGATTTTTGAAGCAAAAATCATTTTCAATAGCCTTTTCAAAAATTCCGTTCAAACATATTTTCATCTTTTTGACTAAAGATTCATAGTATCTGTCAGCCTGTAGATTGAAAAACCTCTGCACAATAAACGGTTTTATGTCCATGAGTGGCATTTCACCGAAAAACGGGATAAGATGGTCTTTCGTTGGTTGCTTGTAACTCGAGAGGTAGGTCTTTTCTTTCACCGTCTCTTTCTTGTAAGTTTCTAACCAAAGTAGAGCCCATTCCTTAAATAAAATTTTGCTTGTCATAACACTTCTCCTTTATAATAATATAGTGAAAAAATTATAACTTTTGTGTCTGAATATGTCAAAAAAAGGTTAAATGCCTTCGGGCTTTAACGGCATAGACAAGGGTAGCTCCCTTGAGGACGGTGACGTTAGCCCACCGTCCTTTTCTATGTCATAAAATAAATTTATAGGCTAACAGAAAGAGGCTAACGATGAAAAAAGCAAATATTTACTCAGTGGCAAATCAAAAAGGCGGTGTCGGCAAGTCTTCCACGGCGTTAAATCTTTCGGCGGCTTTAGGCAAGAGCGGAAATAAAGTTTTGTTAGTTGACCTTGACCCTCAAGCATCATTGTCGGTGTGCTTTGGAATTGAGAACCACGAAAAAGAAAAAAACACAATCGTGAAATTATTTGAAAATAGTTTAAATGAAAATTTGCAGTTGGAAGATATTTCAGATTGTATTCACACTCACGCCACTAACAAAAACCTTGACATTATACCATGCAATATTGGGCTTGCGTTAATTGAGGACAGGCTCAGAGCTGAGGTTGGAAGTGAAAAAACTCTTTTGGAATTGCTGTCCCCGGTAACGCAGAGTGAATGCTAAACTTGAAATTCTCGGAATATTACTTACAATGTGTGATGTGCGAACTAACTTATACAGAGATGTGCGCGAAGCGTTAGAAGCAAATTTCGGCACGTCTCCTTCACTTTTTGAAACATACATACCATATTCAACAAGAGTCGGTGAAGCGAACCTTAACAAGCAAAGTGTCATTGAATATTACCCCAACAACAAGGCAAGTGAAAGCTATATAGCATTATCCGCAGAGCTTCAAATTAAGTTCGGGAGGTGTGAGTAGTGGGAAATTCAAAAACAGCCACAAGCGCGTTGGCAAGTTTCGCACAGCCTGATGAGGAAGCCGCACTGATTGTCACTGAAACAAACTTGATTCAGCGTTCATTCGCCGATTTAAGGCACAACGAACGTGCAATCGCGCTTAAATTCCATTTGGAAGCCTTGAAAAATCAAGGTGGGCAAGGCAGAAGAAACGACATTTTGAACGAGGTAAAAAACCTCATAAATCCGCATGATAATGCGAAAAATTCAACTTTGTCCCAATTTGGTACAAAGTTGAGAAATGATGAAAAAGTCGGTGAAAAATACGGACTTTCAAAAAACACGATTGCGAGATATATCCGCCTACTTCATTTGCTCGAAGAATTAATGGTAAGAGTTGATGATGAGGAAATTCCATTTATGGCAAGAGTGAATTTGTCTTATCTTTCAAAAGACGAACAGATGATTTTAGAAAACTTCATTTTTTTGGGCAAGCACAAGATTGACTTAAAAAAAAGCAGAGAAGCTTCGCTCACTATTAGAGCGAAAAAACGGCAAGTCCGATGAAAAAGATATAGCTAAAATTTTAGACGGAAAAACCGAAAAGAAAGCAATAACAGTAAAAAACATAGCCATTCCAAAAGAAATTTTCAATAAATATTTATCAAATGTGAAAAAGAGCGAAGTTCCTGCAATCATTGAAAAAGCTTTGATTAAATATTTTGCTACTTAAAGTTACCCCCTAATTTATTATAGGGGAAGGGTTTAAATCCTCTGCGAACCCTTCCCCAACGAGGCGCATGGCGGCGCACGAGCCGATATTGGTTAGAGGAAAAGATGACGGAACTTATGAGATAATCTCCGGGCATAATCGAATGAAAATTGCCACTTTGCTTGGTATTGAAACCCTTCCCTGTCGCAAAGCAAACAAGAAAGTTACTGATGAAATTGCAGACGGAATTATGGTTGCTACCAACCTTAACAGAAAAAACACTTTTTCACATTCTGAACTTGCAAAATCAATAACAATTTTAAGAGAAAGTCGAAAACGACAAGGTTATCGCTCTGACTTAGAAGAAAGCAAAGAAGGCTGTATTGAAGAAGAATTTGGAATGTCTACACCTCAAATAAGGCGTTATTTGAGAATAGCAAAACTTACTCCTGATTTGTTAGAAATGATTGACGAAAAAGCATTGACAGTCCGTTCCGGTGTGGAATTGTCATACATAAGTCACGAACACCAGTTAAAATTATTGGAAATTATACAAAAAAATAGTCTAAGTGTTTCTTATGAAAACTCACAAAAAATTCGAGACATGACAAAAGATGAAGCTCAATTCAACGAAGAAACAATTATAGAGTTGTTAAAACCAAAGGAAAATACAGAAAAAACGAAAAAGAAAATGTATCAATAAACCTTGATAAATACAGCGAATTATTTACAGGAAAATCTGACAGCGAACGTGATGAAATTATCGAGGCGGCTCTTGATATGTATATGGAAGGTAAATATGAAAATGAAGAGAAAGGTGAAGAAGTATGGACAAAACTACGAACAACTTGACATGAACAATTACATAGAGATGGAATTAGTGATTTTAGTGGACACGGCAATGACGAAAAGTCTCGCAGAATTGGAGAAATACGAGGTGTAAATTTTCACTTAGAAGACAAAGTCGCTTTTTATGCTTTGGGTGAAAAAGCAAAATTCAAAGACAATATTGAAGCAATCAGAACACTGCAAATTATAGAAAGCGAACGTCGCCCTGCTACGCATGAAGAACAGGCAATAATGGCGCGCTATACGGGTTGGGGTGGTTTATCCAAGGCGTTTGATGAGAGCGCGGAAAATTGGAATAACGAACACACACAACTTAAAAATTTACTGACAAAATCAGAGTGGGAAAGCGCGATGAAAAGCACACTTACTGCTTATTACACAGACCATCAAATTATAGAAAGCATTTACAATAAGCTCTCAGATTTTGGATTTACAGGCGGTAAAATACTCGACCCGTCCATGGGAACCGGGAATTTCTTTTCTGTTATCCCAAATAAAATCTCTGATAATTCACAGCTCACAGGCTATGAAATTGACAAACTTACAGGAAGAATTGCAAAGCAACTATATCCAAACGCTCTCTGAAAAAGCGCGATTGTTGGGCGCGGTGCGATTCCCGAACGACACTTTTAAGGCTATCGCCGGCACACAAGTTACCACCGACCTTTTATTTTTACAGAAAAAAGATTCTGCAACAAACGACTCACCGGATTGGGTGGAAAGAGCCTATCTTCAAGATGTCGGAAACATAAACAAATACTTTATAAACAATCCTCAAATGGTTTTGGGTGAACAAAAAGCAATTAAAGGACAATTTGGTTGGTCGATGGAATGTCTTCCCACAGATGGTAGCCTATACAACAAATTAAATCACGCATTGACAACAATAACTGCAAATTTTTCTGCCACACCGACAGTAGACACTGTGCAAAAAACAGACATTGAAAAGCACAACGAAGGCTTGAATAAAGCAAGCGAAAATATTGAAGATTATACCTATTCCATACATAACGAAAGCCTCTTTTATTGTGAAAATCGCTTGCTGTATCCGATAGAAAGAACAGCGGCGGACATTCAACGAATAAAGGGAATGCTCGGTGTATTGGACTCTCTCAAAGCCTGTCTTAACACACAAATGGCAGGGTTAGGAATAGACGAAAGAGAAAATGCAAGGCTTGAGTTGAATAATAAGTATTACGGATTAAACCTTTCGCTTGACCGTTTGCAAAAAGTTGACATAGAATTTATCGCCGCTATCTGTAATAAACAACCCAATGAAGTAATCAGTGAATTAGGCGATAAAATCTATCTTAGCAAGGATTATTGAAAACAAGAGCGCGCTCATCGCTCACGAAGTCGGCGCAGGAAAAACAGCCGTCTTGGCGGCGGCAGGTATGAAGCTGAAAGAAATAGGAGCGATAAATAAGCCGCTTTATGTCGTTCCGAAACCGATTACAACGCAATGGGCAAAGGAGTTTCAACGCTTTTTCCCCACAGCAAAATTGCTTGTTACATCAAAAAGAGATTTTGAAAAGAAAAATCGACAGCGGTTTCTTTCAAAAATCGCCACAGGAAATTTTGATGCAGTGATTATGTCGCACAGTCAATTTGAGAAAATCCCACTGTCATTTGAGCGACAAGAGGAAATGTATCAACGTAAAATTGAAGATATATCATATTCAATTTCAGAGATGGAAAAGACAAACGGAAAAAGTTTCAGCACAAAAAAGATGGCACAAACTAAATTAAACTTAGAGACGAAACTCGAAAAATTAAGAGCAAGTTTTAAAAAAGACAACTTCATCACATTCGAAGAACTCGGGTGTGATTTTTTGTTTGTTGACGAGTTTCACGCTTATAAAAATTTGGCGACTTTTTCAAAACTTACAAATGTGTCGGGCATAAATACATCTGCAAATTCCCAACGTGCAACAGATATGGAAATGAAGTTTCGTTATTTACAAGAACACGGCGGCGGCACCATTGGGGCAACAGGAACGCCGATTAGCAATTCTTTGTCTGAGCTGTTTGTAATGCAAAATTACTTCCAACCGTGCGCACTTAGAGAGCGCGGAATAGAGTATTTTGACAATTGGGCGAGTGTGTTCGGCAAGAAAACAACCGCGCTCGAGCTGAAACCAGGCGGCAACGGTTTCAGAATGAAAACAAGATTTTCATCATTTCACAACCTACCGGAGCTGTGCAATCTTTTCGGCGAATTTATGGATATTAAGAAAACAGCTGAATTAGGATTAATGTTACCAAAAATATATGGCGACAAGCCGCAGATGTTTGTTTGTGAAAAATCATTCGCACAGGAAATGCAAACCGAAATAGGCATGGAAAGAGCGCGAAACATAGAATTGGGTTTTGTAAAGCCGGAAGAAGATAACATACTTTCTGTTTGCACTTACATGACAAAAGTCGCTCTTGACGGAAGAATCCTCGACTCCGATGCCGCCGACTTTGAAGAAAGCAAGTTAAGACAATGCGCCAACAAAATAATAAGCATAGCTGACAAGTTCCCCGGCAACGCGCAGGTCGTCTTTTGTGATAGCAACACTCCAAAATCCAACAGCTTCAGTGTGTATAGCGAAATGAAAAAAGTGTTAGTTGATAGTGGCAAATTTTCTTCTGATGAAATCGCATTTATACATGATGCTGATACCGAATCCAAAAGGTCAGCACTTTTCAAAAAAATAAATGATGCACAAATTAAGGTTGTAATGGGTTCTACAAGCAAATTGGGGACAGGCGTAAATATGCAAGAGCGGCTCTTTTAAAACTTCATTTGGATTTAGAGCTGATAAGTGAAATTAATTCAGAGAATTTCAGTATTGAAATCAACGGTGAAAAATATTGGGATAGAGAGACAGCAGGAATAAAACTTTTGGAGAATGCGGAAATTCATATGAAATCGCGTGAATTTCATGAATATCAACACATTACAATAGGAAAATACAACGGGTTTGATGTTATAATAATTCGCGCAGACAATCTTTTTCAAAATTCGATTTTGGCTCTCAAAAACAATCTTTGTCACAAATCAACATTAAGCACATCGCCCCACGGAAACCTTATCAAACTTGACAACATTATGTCCAAAATGCCGAAAGAAGAAATTGTATTCAAAGAAAGAATTGCAAAAATCAACGCAAACATCGAAGCCGCCAAAGCACAACTGTCATTGGCGTTTGAACATGAAGATGAACTCAACACTTTATCTGAACGCCAACAAGAAATTAACACACAATTGGAATTCGGCGAAGAAAGAGAAGAGCTTATAGAAAACGAAATTGAAATGTAAGTTAAAATGAAAATACAACTTCGGCTCCTTTGGAGCTGAAGTTAAAAAGGAGGAGAAAAGAGATGAGAAAATCTGTAGTACCGTGGAAATATACAAACGAACAATGGAAAATGATAACCAATGCTAATTGCGTTGATACTGCTTTAGCTTTGGGGTTTCAAATTGACGAAAAAGGTTCAGATAAAAAAGCATTTCATTTGAAAGAAAGCGGCGGCTTATTTGTGTGGAAAGACGGCAGTGGATTTTTTCAATTTTCTACATACGAAAAAGGCATAGCCATTGACCTTGTAACTAAAATATCCGGTTTAAAATATGGCGAAGCTCTTGACTGGATTAACAACAACGTCCTCCATGGAAGATTTGAAGAACAACGTCAAACTTTCTATAAGCCTTCTAATTCTAACCCTTCTGTAGAGCCGGAGAAAGCAGAATTTAAACTACCGGATAAAACAAGACCGTCAAATACATACGCTTATCTGATTCAACGGCGAGGTTTAGAAAAAGAAATCGTCTCATCTCTTTTTAACAATGGCAGTATATTTCAAGAAGCCGCGCGGCGCAATTGTTGCTTTGTCGGATTTGATAAAAATGGAGAGGCAAGATATTGCTCTGTGCGCGGCACAGGAGATACACAGTTTCGAGGCGACATTAAAGGCTCTGATAAAAGATATGGTTTTTCGATTAATGGCAATTCAAACATATTGAAAGTTTTTGAAAGCCCAATAGAAGCGATGAGTCACGCTTCACTTGCTAAAATATCCGGCTTAGATTGGAGAGCTGACACCCGCCTTAGTTTAGGTGGGTGTTTTCTTCCGGCACTCGAACAACACTTAGCCGACCATCCGGACTGTTACAGTGAAATTTGGGTTTGCACCAATAACGATGAAGCAGGGCGTAAAGCCGGCGAGTCAATAAATGAAAAATTCGGCGGACAATACAAAATTAAAAACAAATTTCCATACAATAAAGATTTTAACGATGACCTCATTGAAGCAAGAAGCTTGATGAATGAGCATAATTGTGAATTTAAAGATGTGTTAAAGTTTTGGAAAAAAGGCGAACCTATCAAGAGCAATGCTCAACCACCACCCGAGCCGTGCTTAGAGTTAGGATAATTTTTTTCTTCCGGTATTCCCGCGAGGGTACTTTTGAAGTTCCTCAGCCACGCGCGTTAAGCGTGTGGGGGTGCTGAGGGCAAGAATAGAGGGGTGCGCCCCTCTACCATACAGCTTGAAGCCATGGGCTTCAACGGGGGTGCGCGACTGCACCGCAGTCGTTTTTGGGGGTGAACTTCCGTTCCGCACACTTTTTTTGGAACGGAAGTTAAAAAAGAGAAAATATAACTTCTGTTCCTTTGGAACGGAAGTTAAAAAAGAGAAAATATAACTTCGGCTCCTTTGGAGCCGAAGTTGTTTTATGAGGTAATTATGAAAAATAAAAACACTCATAAATTTTCAGTGGCGTTATCAAATAACGACTTTGAAAGTTTAAAAAAACTCGCGGCGAGTAAGCACATTACACAATCCGAATTGATAAGAAAATTTATCAAAAAAAGTCTTTCCATTGAAGCCTATACAAATGAACAAGATTTAATTCGACAATACATACGTGAAGAATTAGAAGAAATTATTGACAAAACCATTGAGCGGTTAATCCGGCTACAATTAAAAGCAACTCAGTCGGCGGCGACGACTATGTTCGCCAACATCTGCATGTTGTCGGATATTTGCGCCGATGATGCTGACTTTGAAAATTTGCTTGCAAACTCTTTAAAGCAAGCGCACATATACATGAAACAAAAAGAACAACCATTTGAGGAATATCTGAAACAAGCAAAAGAACATCATAAATCGGCACTAAAAATCAGACAGATAAATGATATGTAAGGAATGGTAAAATGGCTCTATTGATTTACAAACAATGGCATAAACAACCGAATATAAAAAGCACGCCGGCGAGCAACGCGCAACATGTAAAATATATTGGCGAGCGCGCCCACGTAATGAAATCCGAACAATGTGACAACGGGCTTTTCGGCAAATTTAATGAACAAAGATACGGCTATAAAATCAACATGGACGAGGCAATGAAATACGTTAACCGACTCTCGAAAAAAGGACATACAATTTTCAGAAGCACGGTGTCGTTCAAACCCGAAATAGCACAAACATTGAATTTGACAGATAAAATAAGTTTTGAAAAATATGTGAAATACCACGTTCACAGCATGGCAAAACATAACTCAATTGAAATCCAAAACTTTGAATATTTAGCGGCTGTCCACGACAAAGAAGGACAGCCGCACTTTCATGTGGTGTTTTGGGACAAAGCACAAAGCATAGGAAAAAACTTCGCGAACCCTCTCATCGGCGATGACATAAGAAATGAGTTAGAAGAAAAAGCGGCTAACGAATTAATTGCACAAATGGAGCTGCCCGAGGGTTACGAACAAAATTGGAAGACTAACGATGAAATAAGGCGAAACCTAATTAAACAAAGTTTTGAGTCGGCATTCAATCAAGAATATGATACCCAGAAAAACGCGCAGGAAAACATTACCCAAATATTGGAATCAAATTTAAATAATTTCCCAAAAAAATTGGCAAAACAATATAATAAAATTTATGAAGAACGACCACGAACAGGCAGAAATTTTTACTCGTTTATGTCAGCAGAATATAAAAGTCAGTTGGATAAATTTACAACCATGTTAATGGAAAACAACCCGATGTTAAAAGCAGAATATGAACGAATGATGACAAGCCACGAGGCAATCGCATTTGCACTGAACAGCAATAGCACTAATTATGGCAAGCTGAATATTGCAAAATATTTAGGGAAGATGCAGGACAAATTTTATGCAAAAGCAGGGAACTCAATTCTGAGAGAACTTAAAAACATTGCTCAAAGTAAAAACGAAGAAAGCGAAAACAAAGATTTGCCGGATATGTTTGTTTTTACAAAATGTGTACTAAAAGCAATAAAAGCAGTGTCGCCTGCAAACAATCCACAGCCGCACGGTGAAGCACCGTTGTTGAGCGGCGACCTATCCAAAGCGGCGCGACAAGACATTTTTTATAAAAATCGGGATAAAGGAATTGAGAGATAAAAAATATTTGACATTGCTTTAGAAATGTGGTATACTATATAAAAAGGAGTGATTAAAATTTCAGCTCATGAACAAAAGCACGATGAAGGCTATAAGTCGTTGCTGTCAAAAAAAGAAAACTTTTTACACTTTCTTAAAAAATACATAGCCGTGCCATGGACAGCAGATATATCTATTGATGATATTGAAAAAATCGACAAGAGCTTTATTACGCGAGAGTACAGAAAAACAGACTCCGATTTGATTTACAAGCTTAACATGAACGGCTCTGATGTCTATCTGTATGTGCTGTTAGAAATGCAGTCAACAGTTGACTTCACAATGCCATTTCGCCTTTTGCGATACATGGTTGAGTTGTTGACAGACATATTCAAAAACACCGACAAAAACATTCGTGAGCGCAAGAGCTTTAAACTCCCTGCAATTGTTCCTATTGTAATGTATAACGGCACTGACAATTGGACGGCAGTTAGAAATTACCGTGAATACACCCACAGCTACGAAATTTTCGGTGACAACATTGTAGATTTTCGTTATCTGCTGTTTGACTTAAATCGCGCCGATGACGAAACAATCGCTTCTACACGCAAACTCTTAGATGCGGTATTTTCGCTTGATAAAGTAAACTCCGATGTTGATGATTATATTTTTCAAGCGTTAAATCAACTGTCAAAATGGAAACATTCATTAGGCGACGACGAAATAAACGAGTTGTCGGGCTGGCTTGTGTATATTTATTTCAAGGGAGAACCCCCACAGGATTTAGAAGATTTTATAAAACAAATTTTTAAGAAAGATGAGGTGAGCGGTATGACACATTCGTTAGAAAGATGGAGAGATAAACAGACAAATATAGGTATTCAGATAGGTATGGAAAGGGGCAGACAAGAGGGCAGACAAGAGGGTATACAAGAAGGAATACAAAGAATATTAGAAAAACTTGGGAAAGGCGTTCTGTCGGATGAAGAAATTAAGGAATTGATGAAATAATATGCAAAAAAACCCCCGAATACCGAAAAATCAAATGAATCTTGTCAAAAAACAGCGCAAAACTTTGTCTATAATGCGAATTGACAGACACCTTAGAATATACTATAATATATATATAGGCAGTAAACAACAATAAAAGGAGGAATTGAACATGAAAAAGAGTACACAAAATGTAGTTATAGCTTTAAGCCTGTTCGCGTTGGTTGGGCTTGTGGTCGGCTTAATTGCCTTTATCGGCAGTTTTGGCGGTGTAAGCGGTGAAGAGCCACCCGTTGAATTGTCTGAAAATTTGAGCTTCTTTAATGAAGACATTGAGGACATTCCCAATGAAACAGTGAAAGAAACTACCAAAGAAACAACGAAAGAAACCACCAAAAGACCACTGTTGACAGCCATTCCAAAGGCGAGCACTGCGGCGGCGACCACTGCCCCTGAACTTACCAAAGCCCCCGAGTCGCCCTCGACAGACGTCGCTGTGACAACGCAACCGGCACAAACAGTCGTCACTTTAGCCCCCGTCAGCACACTCAGCTCATCTCAACGCGCAATTATGGAAGAAAAAAACATTGATGTTCAAACAACATATTGGGAAGACGCACCCCGTCAAACCACACCACCACCAGGCTATCAACCACCATCTAAAACCACACAAATTGATGGTATTAACTATATTTGGGATGAAAGCGGATTGCTTGGATGGATGAGAGGTGGCAACGGCGAAGGCGGAACCGGATATATGATTGTTGAGCCGACAGGCGAGAAATATGAAGGCGGTTTCAGATAAAAATAAATAATAGCACTCGTTGAGAGTGCTTTTTCTTTTGTAAAGGAGAAATTTAAAATGTTAAAACAAAAAATATTGACTTTATTCATGGTAATTGCTATTTTAACTACCAACATTTACGCTGATGACACGAACATTGACGGCGGCGGCGGTGGGGGCGGCGGCATAGGGACTGCTCAAAATATGTGGGCGGTTCGTGGCAAAAACGGCGGCTTGCTTTATGATGCCGAGGGGTTTAGAATTTATCTTGTGAACAGCGATACAGGCGCGCCGGCAAGCGGAACTGTTGACATTTCAAACCACAATGTGGCAGAAACAAATATGCGAAATGGTGGAAGAAAAACGAAACACGATTATAGGTATAATGATGGTAGTTTCATCACAATTACAGATTACTACAAAGAACTAATCACTTCACCCACACCAAGATTGCCGAATATAATTCCGTGGAATGAAGGGAATAGTGGCGCGCGAATAAATGCAATTAAGGAGTGGTTTTTAGAAAAAGCAAATGCAGATTGGTGTTTCTCTCAATTGGGATATACTGCCGACGAAGTGAGAGAGCGCGGCTTGTTGCTTGGCATTGAGCCGGTTGCATATTTTCGTTATAACGGGTTTGATTATGCGTTGACACCAACTGAAGTGGCTTTGCTTAATCAAATGAGTGGCGGTGATTTGAGAAACAAAATGGGACCGTTGACTCATAAAAATCATCCACTTTCAATCTTTCTTGAACAAAGTGAATTTATCGGTTCCTCAACTCCGGTTATAGCGTGGACAGGCTCAAGAACTGACACCGCGACTGACATCGACATAATAAATCACTTAGGAATCGGATATATTTATTTTGCGCCAAAAGAAGAAGAACCCCCCGATGAAGACGGTGATGGTGATGAAATCACATTACCCCCCACGCCCCCGACAAGCGACATCGGCTTTGGCTCAATGGACGAGACGTTCGACATTTTTGACGGCGACCCACACACCTATCCGATTGACACGTGGGTAATAACCTCGTTCAGACTTTGCAATGTTCGCGAAAATGCATACGGAAATTGGGACGGCGGCGCGCCGCTTACTTCCATGCGCCCGACGTCGGCGACTATAACGGTTGAAGGAATTACAAGCGTTACAATTCCTGAAATATACATTCCGCGCGGCGGCGAGCAGGTGGTGTGGGTTAAATGGAAAACTCCGCCAACGCCCGGTGTGGTTGCGGTAACGGCGAACGCGCCGAGAGGGCTTTTCCCGGTTCCGGGAGGATATTCCCCGGTAGGACGAGTCAACGCGAAAATCGTCGACACGCTCAAAGAAACGCCACCACCTGACCCGACAATTGATGACATTCCGAGCAAATTTGGATATGATGTAAACAGCGGAACTTCAGAAAAATCGCGAATTATATCAGCAGGAGTTTCTTCAAATTCTTGGATTGTGTGGGACTGTCACTATGAACTTTGGGGGACGTCTTCACAGACAAATGTGAGCAGCAGCAGATTTGAATTTCCGGTCGCTGAGGAGTATAATGAAGAAACAGGATTGTGGACTGTGAACAGAGTAGACCGCACTTATACCGTTTCAAATCCGGCTTCAACGACTTTTTATGTTGCCTACACCTCGTACATACATAATTACATATTCACGCCGATTGAACACAGAGCGCAACTCATGAGTACAGATATTGCAGTTTCTCCGAGCGAACACGTTCCAACCGCCGAGACAAGATTTTATGAAACTTACATGAAAAGCGGATATGGAATTAACCTTGAAACTGAGGCTTTTGTGAGGGTGACGACTAACGGTTCGAGCACTTCATACTATGACCCGACTACCACTTCATTTGTCGCCGCGCCGCAATTTATAGTAACATGGTTCCCCGAGTTTAACTACAGAAGTTTCAATCGTTTTCTTGAAAAAATAGGCAAATGGGAGTTTAAGCAAAACATCTACAGCACCTATTTCGACAGAAGCCACTTCACACCGTGGTGGTTCCCGGACAACTACCGATACAACCTTGCAACACGCATTGACTTTGCCTACACCCCGGCAGGGCGGTTGTATATGGGGCAAGAAAGCACAGGAATTATGATTGACGGAAACCTATATGACGACTGGAGAATTGCACCGGTGAAGGTCAATTGACAATTGACAATTGACAGTTGACAATTGTGGTGTCGCCGTTGGCGACGGATTTTAAATTTTTAAAAACGTCCGCGCAAGCGGACACTATAACTGTCAACTCTCAACTGTCCACTGTCAACTGTATAGTGGTGTCGCCGTTGGCGACGGATTTTAAATTTTTAAAAACGTCCGCGCAAGCGGACGCTATAACTGTCAACTCTCAACTGTCCACTGTCAACTGCAAAGAAAGGAGTTCGCTTATGCGTATAAAGCAAAAGTTAATTTTGGGCGGTGTAATCCTTATAATAGGCGGTATAATCTGCATATTTTTTCAACCGCAATTCATTTGGCGTTAGAAGGGAACGGCGCGGCGCGACTGCAAAATTTTGAATATTGTATAAACAGCTTAAAGGAAAACGAGGCTCACTTTAAGCTGTTTTTATTAATGTTAGGCGGCGTGGGACTCTTAAGTTTAGCGTTGATTTTAAGTGCGCAAAAACCTTATCAAAGCCGCGAAATTGAAATTACGCCCGACATAAAAATTCCCGCTCCTGCCGGGCAGGGGCAATACGGCTCAGCGCGGCTGATGAACGCGAAGGAGAAGTCAGAAGCCTTTTCGATTTTTACAATCAACATGTTCGATGACACGGTGAGGGCGTTACTTAAAAACGGCAAAAAAATCCATAAGGCAGTGGAAAACGGAAGCCTTCCGAAAGTTGACGAACCGCTCAAGAACGTTCAAAACCACGACAGCGGAATTGTTGTTAACTATGAAAATCATGGAGACGTTCTTGAAAAAATATCGCTCATCGATGATGATTGTCATTCGCTGATTATCGGCGCGACACGGTGTGGGAAAACAAGGTGTTTGGTAGTTCCGTCTGTTTGCACAATGGCACTTGCCGGTGAAGGTTTGGTCATCAACGACCCGAAAGGCGAAATTTATACATACACGAGCCGATTTTTAAAATCAATCGGCTATAAAGTGCATGTTTTAGACTTCCAAAACCCTAAAAAATCTGATTGCTATAACCCGTTGCAACCAATTATTGATGCGGTGAAAGATGAAAACATTGACCTTGCACAACGTGCCGCGTGGGAGTTGACATGCTTTCTTGTTGAGAGAAATAAAAAGAGCGAACCCATTTGGACAAACGGCGAAATGTCAGTAATCGCGGCGGCTGTGCTTTGCGTGGTTTATGACAATACCGACAGACCCGAATACCAAAATCTCACCAATGTTTATTGGTTTATCGCCGAAATGGGCGCGGACAAACTTCTTCATAACCGCGTAATTAAGCCGATTGTTCAGTACGTTGACATGATGCCCGATGAACACCCGGCGAAGCCGTTGTTGGGCATTTCAAAAATCGCACCGGATAAAGTCGCCGGTAGTTTTTACACATCGGCGTTGACGACATTGCGGTTGTTTGTTTCAACAGAAATTCACGGCATGACCAACCATACAGACTTCACAGCTTCCTCGTTAAGCGATGAAAAATCCGCGCTGTTTTTCATTTTGCCGGACGAAAAAACTACATATTATCCCATTGTTACCATGATTGTGTCGCAACTCTACGAACGTCTGATTAACCACGCAAGACAAACGGGAAACCGCTTGAATAGACGTGTGAATTTTCTTCTTGACGAGTTCGGGAACTTCACAGCCATATCGGATTTCGAGGCAAAACTGACTGTCGGCGGCGGTTACGGGCTTCGTTTTCACTTGTTTTTACAAGATTTTAAGCAATTAGAAAACAAATATTCCAAAGAAGCCGCGTCGATAATTCGCGGCAACTGTGGGGCGTGGATTTACCTTCAATCAAACGATAATGATACGCGAAAAGAAATTGAAAAACGGTTAGGCGAATACACCACAACAAGCTATTCCATCGGCTCTAACAGCCAAAAATATTCCATGCCGAGTTCCAATCAAAACATAAGCTTGCATGGACGTAGCCTGCTTAAAGCCGAAGAAATAGGGCGCATAAAACGCCCGTATCAGCTTGTTATGACCAATAATCGCCCGGCTATTATGGAATGTCCTGATTTGTCTCAGTGGAAGTTTAATGAAATGTTAGGTCTTGGTGACAAAAAGTTCAACCAAAAATTTATGACTTTGCATAATTTAAGTCGTCCCGAAAAACCAACGGCGGCTAAAATTCCACTTTGGGGTATTTGGAAAGACTTTACATTTGAGTCGTATAAAAATAAAATTAAGAGAGGTTATGATGAAAAAGAAATGTAAAATTTTAAACGCGATTATTATGTTTTTTCTACTTGCAGAAAATACATTCGCGCAAGGCAATTTCGCAGACAGCACGATAGCAACCGGGACAAAAAAGCTCATCGAGGATTTAACAGTCTGGGCGTTAATTATCGCGCCAATAGCAGGTGGAATTTGCCTTAGCTATTTCTTCATTCGCCGTAGCGCGGCAGACGAACAAGACCACAAAAAATGGCAAAACCGTATAAACGTTGCAATTATTTCAACAGTCGGGGCTACCTTAGCTTCGGCAATTATCAACTTGGTTACAGGCTATTATACTACTTAAAAAGGGAAAGGAAGAGGTGACTATGACACGTTCCGGAGTTCCACCTTAGAAAAAATAAAGAAATAAAATATATAGAAAGGACAGGGCTAAATTATGGATATTATAGCAAAAGTAAATGTAAGAAGAAAGGTCGAAAACAAGATTTTGGCTAATGCTTCAATCACGCTCAATAACGAGCTTGTTGTGACCGGAATACAAATTGTTGACGGCGCGAAAGGCATTTTTGTGTCTATGCCGCAATATCGAGACAACGAGGGGCAATATCACGACAGGGTGTATTCGCTCACCAAAGAAATGCGCGACAAAATTAACAATGCAGTTTTAGAAGAGTTTGAAAATCAAACCAACACCAACGCCGCTGACAACGGCGATGATGAATATTGAAGAAAGGAGAATGCGTGAATGTTCAAAGGATTGAAAGCAAGATTGAAAGAAAGGTTCGATGAGTTCGCCTTAAAGATGACTTGCGCAAAAGAAAGTGCAGTGGCAACACTTTCAGATGACTTCGGCGGCGTTCAAATAGGGCTTGCCGTAAAAATTATTATCGGCGTTGTTATCGGCGCGCTTGTTTTGGGCGGCATATACGTGCTTTGGGAAAACGTGATTATGCCGCGACTTGAAGGGGAAGTAAACAGCATGTTCGGACACTCATCACCTTAAACGGCGAGTCGCCGTGTTTTAACATGATTTTGTATGGGTAACGATTTATGTTACCCATACGCGTTTTTACGCTTAGGAGTTACTATGAACTATATATTTGACTCGTTTATTCGTTCGCTTTTGAAGGAGTTTGAAGCCTTTTTCGACTTTTTGATGATGCACCAATTCAACTTGGTTTTCCGCACAGAAGAAAGTATCACCGGTGTCTTTTTCGCGGAAATAACACAAACCATTTACATGGTAGGGCTTGCTTTATTGGTGTTAGCTTTCTTAAAAAAAGGCTTCGGAATATACGTAATGTGGCAAGACGGAGACCCCGACATTGAACCATCAGCGTATCTGCTGAACTTTGTAAAAGCGATTGTCACAGCAACTTGCTTTCCTTTTTTATTCGGCATGTTTGTGGACATTTGTGAAGAAGTGACTTCTATGTTACTTGAAAAAATCAGCGAGCATTCTTCAAGCTACGCGAATGTTGTGGGAGCGTTAACCACAGGACTAACTAACACCCTTCCGCTTTTTGTTTTTATTGTGGCATATATCATCTTGTTTTTCTCGTTTTTAATGCGCGGAATAGAATTGCTGGCACTCAAAGTCGGAGTCCCCATAGCTTGCGTTGGATTGCTTGACAATGACCGTGGTGTCTTTAAGGCTTATTTTATGCAATTTGTCAAGGTGTTTGTGACAACAATGCTCCAAATAATATTAGCGAAAATAGGAACGTCAATTATGTTCTCGCCACAAACTGATGACATATGGGGGCGTTTTTTGGGAATAGCTTGCATTATTGTCGCAGTTAAAACACCAAAATTAGTGGCAGAATTTTTATTGCCGATAGGAGGGGGTGGCGGAAAAATTCAAAGTTTGGTATATATAGCAAGCATGTCGAGAGGATTTTTCAGATAACAGAACAGAAAGGGCATATCTAAAAAAATGGATAAAATAAATGAAGTAAGCAGATACATACAAATTTTGCTTTTATTAGGCGTTACGATACGAGTTGTCTTTTGCTTCATACGTTTGCAGTCGGCTGAAGAAGATGGCGAACTTTATAAAAAACGTTTGAAACACGCAGTTTTGTTTTTGCTAATTTCGCAACTTGTTTTCATAATAAAAGACATTGTGGTGTCATATTTCGGTTGAAAGGAAAATTAACATGGGACAAGAAAAACTTTACATTCCATATGGATTAAAAACAGACAATGAAATTTTTCCCGGTTTCGGGAGCAAACAATTAAAGCAAAGTGCCGTGGGAACGTTATCATCTGCCATGTTCGGCGGTCTTATTTACGGCATTACCGGCGCGCTCGCTCTCCTCATATTATTTATAATCGCAGGACTTTTCGGCTCGGTTATGTTCACAATACGTGACCAGTATAACATTTCTGTTGTTGACCAAATCGGGAATTTAATCAAGTTCAACAAGTCGCAACAAAAATTCAAGTACGTATATAAAAAATGGGAATAGCAACAGAAGTTATATCAAAAATTGTGATAGTGGGTTTTCTCGTGTTCGCATCAATATATGATACTAAACACCATAAAATTCCAAACTTTATTCACCCGATTATCATTGTATTTTCGTTTTTTGCATTTGACGCTCATTTGATGGAACGTGTTGCAGGCGCGTTTATGGGCTTTTTACCACTTTTTATAGTCAGCATAACGACAAAAAAGTTAGGAATGGGTGATGCAAAACTTTTAATGTCGTTCGGTTTTGCAATTGGAGTTAAATGCCTTTTCGCGGCAATCATAGGGCTGTTCGTTATGGTTTTCACTGTGGGAATATACCAAGCGGTTAAAAACAAAAGTCTGCCTGTTGCATTAGCTCCGTTTTTATCTGCCGGATTTATTGTAGTAATTTTTATTGAAAGGATAGTTTAAACTATGTTAAAAAACAGAACATTTATAGGGATTATAGCGATTGTATTGGGGGTTCTCATCTGTTTCGGAATCGCCCCGATTTTCACAAGAATGATGGAAGCGCAAATTGACGTTGTGATGTTGCGCTCGCCTGTTAAACAAGGCGAAAAATTAGAAGACAAACACATTATCGTTGTAAAAATGGGGGCGAACAATATGCCGCCCGTGGTGTTAAAAGAAACGCATGATGCTATAGGCATGTACGCAAAATCAAATTTGTATATGGGAAGTCTTTTGTTAGAAGATATGTTGTCTGAAACTGCCGATAATTCAGACAGCAGACTTAGAACTTTAAAAGAAAATGAAATGGCAATGTCGGTCACCATAAAAAGTTTTTCAATGGGACTTTCCGGGCAACTTATACCAGGCGACATAATAAGAATTGTGTCTGTTGACAACGATAAAAATGCTGTAATTCATGGAACTATAAACCGTTAAGTGTAAATGGAATAATCTTCCAAAAATAACCAATACTTTTATTGCGGCAAAACAGGGCAACGCTGAA
>WRLV01000004.1 GCA_009777445.1 Oscillospiraceae bacterium
TGCCTCCACCGACGGCGGCGGCTACAGCAGCGCATCGGCCCCAACCAACGCCGGTGCCTACAAAATCACCCCCCCCCTCCCCCCCGCCCACCCCCACCCCCCCCGACAACGGTGCGTGCCCCGATACCAAAAGAAAATTTCCCCTCTTGGGCCCCGCGGGTCGGCGGGTCGCCGCCGGCAGATAAGCCGTCAGCGACACTTGAAGCGGCTTCTTCAAATAAATTTTCTTTGAACTGTTTTTTTGACATTGTTCTAAGCATGTCCTTTCTTCACAAGCATATGTAGATAAACCGTATATGAGTTTTAAGTTATTACGGTCTAATCTAAAAAATCCTTCAACTTCTTACTTCTTGACGGGTGACGGAGTTTTCTCAACGCTTTTGCTTCAATTTGTCTTATGCGTTCACGGGTGACGTTGAAGACTTTTCCCACTTCTTCTAAGGTGCGTTGTCGCCCGTCAATCAGCCCAAACCGCAAGCGCAACACTTTTTCTTCACGGTCGGTCAGGGTAGAAAGCACATCTGACAACTGCTCTTTGAGCAAAGCAAGCGATGCAGCCTCAGCGGGGGCAGGGGCATCTTCATCGGGAATAAAATCGCCTAAGTGGCTGTCTTCTTCTTCGCCGATAGGTGTTTCTAAGGACACGGGGTCTTGCGCTATTCTGATAATCTCTCTCACCCTCTCAACCGGAAGGGCAAGCTCAAACGCTATATCTTCCGCTGATGGTTCATGTCCGTTTCTGTGTAACAACAAGCTGGATGCTTTTTTGACTTTAGTAATCGTTTCAACCATATGAACGGGAATTCGTATAGTTCGCGCCTGGTCGGCAATAGCGCGAGTAATCGCTTGTCTTATCCACCAAGTGGCATAAGTTGAAAATTTATAGCCCTTTGTATAATCGAATTTTTCAACCGCTTTAATAAGACCTAAGTTGCCCTCTTGAATCAAGTCTAAGAACTGCATTCCGCGCCCGACGTATTTTTTCGCAATGCTTACAACCAAGCGTAGATTTGCCTCGGCTAATCGGCGGCGCGCGGCAATGTCACCCTGCCCCATTCGGGTGGCAAGGTCTATTTCTTCTTCAGCTGAAAGCAAGGGGACTCTGCCTATTTCTTTAAGGTAGATTTTAACGGGGTCGTCAATTGAAACCCCATCGGTAGACAGGGCTATTTCTAAATCGTCTTCGCCTTCAAAATTAAAGGGAATGTCTAAAGAATCGTCTGACGTATAGTCGTCCACGATTTCTATATTGAAATTTTCAAAATCATCATAGAGTCTGTCTATTTGCTCGACATTAAAGTTAAGGTCTTCAAGCGCGTCAGTAATTTCTTTTGTGGTTAGTTTTCCGCGCGCTTTACCCTGGTCAAGCAATTCGTGCAATAGGTTTCTTGAATTTTCAGACATAAACTTCCCTCTCTCTTAACATCTTACGAACAGTTGACAATTGACAATTGACAATTGACAGTTATTGTGTCCGCTTCGCGGACGTTTTTAAAATTATTTCAAATCCGTCGCCGTAAGGCGACACCACAACTGTCCACTGTCCACTATCCACTGTCCACTGTCAATCTCGCTCTTCTTTCTTCATTATATTTCAATAGCTCGTCCATTGACATTTCGGCGGGGTTTTTTTGGTGCTTAAAATTTAGCAGTGTGTTTATGCAGTCTTGAAGTCGCTCTTTTGTGTATAAAAGCTGATTGCCATCGCGCTTTATCCTCTCTATTCTGCCCACATCTTTAACCGAAAATTCGCCCCCAAGCGCCGCAATGTCGATAGATTGTTGTTTTTTTAACCTAATAACCATTTTTTCAAACAAATTTCGATTAAACTCGCCCGGAAAATCACAAGGGCTGATTTGTTTGAGTATTAAAGGAAGAAACTCGGGTGAGTGGAAAAGATAAGCAATAATAGAGCGTTCAGCGTTGGTCTCACGCTTTAAGCGCGCCTCATCAGGACTCATTTTGGTGGGATTGTCAACAGCGCGAATTAGAGTTTTTCGCTCATTATACGACTCTTTTCTTTTGTTATGTTTTAGCTTTTGCTCAACGCTTAACTGAATGTCTGAAGAAGACACCCCGGCAATTTTAGCGACCTCGGAAATATAAACAACTCGTTCAAGGTTGTTGTCAATTTGCGCCAACAGAGCAATCGCCTTTTTAAGATACTCTGCTCTGCCATCGGGGGTTTCGAGTTCTTGTGAGTTTTGAATTTTTAACAACTCAAACGATATGGCAGAGCGACTGTTTTCAAGCAACCTCAAAAACGACTCGCGCCCATATTTCATCAAGAACTCATCAGGGTCTTTCGCGCCTTCAAACTGAAGCACTTTGGTGTTAAGCCCTGCTTGTGATAAAAGGTTGTTGGCTTTCACCGTTGCTTTTTGCCCGGCATCGTCTGAGTCATAGGCTATGATGACCCTCTCGCAATAGTTCTTTAAAAGCCGCGCTTGTTCACCGGTGACGGCGGTTCCCAACGTGGCTACGGCGTTGTCAAACCCTGCTTGATAAAGCGCGACAACGTCCATGTTGCCTTCGCACAAAATGATATATTTCTCTTTGGTGTTTTTAGCGAAGTTAAGCGCGAACAGATTGGCGCGCTTTTGAAAGACCACCGTTTCAGGTGAGTTTAAGTATTTTGGGGAGGCATCAGGTTTCAACACCCTTCCGCCGAACGCAATGACATTCCCCCTTCTGTCAATTACAGGGAAAATCACACGGCCTCTGAATTTGTCATATGTATTGCCGTTTTGCCCTTGGCTTATAAGCCCGGCATTTATAAGTTCGACCTCGCTGTAACCCTTGCTGTATAAATATGATTTAAGCGCGCTCCAACCATCGGGGGCATAGCCTATCCCAAACTTTTTGATTATGTTATTCGTCAGCCCACGATTGTAAAGATAATCAAGAGCAACACGAGAAGACAACAGCATATCGCGAAAGAACCTTGCGGCACACCGATTTATTTCAAGAACTTTCAGCCGATTTTCAAGAACCGGCTCACTCACATCACTTTCAGGGACAACAAGCCCTGCCTTTTGCGCTAAAAACCGCACTGCCTCAATATAGTCGAGATTCTCTGCTAATCGAATGAAGGTTATGTTGTCGCCGCCCACCCCACATCCGAAACAATAAAAGCTGTTGGTTGCAGTATAAATGTGGAATGAAGGCGTTTTCTCCGAATGAAAAGGGCAAAGACAGACAAAGTCACGCCCTGCCTGTTTCGGTGACGCATAGGGAGTAACCGTTTCAACTATACCCACGCTCTCGCGAAGCCGCAACAAAAAATCCTCGGGAATAGCCAAGACCTTCACCCCAATCTATATTCTAAACTATGAAATCGACGGTTTTGCTATAAATTCAAATCCGTCCGCGCAAGCGGACACCACAATTGTCAATTGTCAATTGTCAACTGTCAATTGTTCGTCAATTGTCAACTGTCAATTGCCGCCAGGCCACGATTTTGGGATAAAAATTTCGCTGAAAAGACCTATGGCATAGTCGTCAGACATTCCCGAAATAAAATCGCAAACAGCCCTTTGCTTGCCGTATTCAACGCTCAAAGTTTTATAAAGCGCGGGCATTTTGTCAATATTCTTTAGATAGTACTCGAACAGCCGTTCGATAACAAACTCTGACTTTTTCTTTTCGGCGTTTACGATTTCATTGTTATAAACCCTATCAAACATAAAGTTTCGCAAAAGGTCGTGCGCCTTTTGAGTCTGTGAGTCATATTTAATCTCTGTTTCGCCGTTTTCTATAATTGAGCGCACAAGAGAGGTTATTCGTTTTGATTTGGTGTCGCCTAAATGTTCAATCGCCTCAGGGGGCAATTCATCGGGCGACAACACGCCTGCCCTGACGGCATCTTCTATATCATGGTTTATGTAGGCAATTTTGTCCGCCAACCGAACCACCCTGCCTTCGTGGGTGAAGCTTAATGTTCCACCACGGTGATTGAGTATGCCGTCTCTTACTTCTTGTGTTAAGTTAAGCCCACTCCCGTCTTTTTCAAGAACATCAACCACGCGAACGCTTTGAATATTGTGACGAAAATCGAATATTTTGTCTAAGGCGCGCTCGCCGTCATGCCCAAAGGGGGTATGCCCCAAATCGTGCCCTAAGGCGATGGCTTCTGTTAAATCTTCGTTAAGGCGCAAGGCGCGCGCAATAGTGCGCGCTATTTGCGACACTTCAAGCGTATGGGTGAGACGTGTTCGATAGTGTTCTGACACGGGGCTTAAAAACACCTGCGTTTTACGTTTAAGCCGCCTAAACGCACTCGAATGGATAATACGGTCGCGGTCACGCTGAAACTCCGTGCGAAAGTCGCAAGGTTTCTCAAACGTTTTTCTGCCCCTTGTCTCATCACTTCGACAGGCGCTCTCGCATAAATCCATTTTCAGATAAGACCTTTCTTTCATTAATAACTGTCAACTGTATCGCGGTTCGCCACCGGCGGCTCGCCGGAAAAAACAAAACCGCCGAAGGCGGTTAAGCTGTGAAGTAAACCCCCAAAATATAGAGCTTGGGTTATTTCTTTTCTATGTTATATTTCTTGTTAAATTTAGAAACACGACCGCCGGAGTCAACGAGTTTTTGTTTTCCGGTAAAGAAAGGATGGCACTTTGAACAAATTTCGACTTTTATAGTGGCTTTTGTGGAACGTGTTTCAATTTTCTCTCCACAAAGGCATTCAATGGTAGTCGCTTCATATTTAGGGTGTATGCCCTCTCGCATTTTTGCTTTCACCGCCTTAAAAGATATTGTTACACCGTTGGGGCGCAACCCAACGGAAAAATTTCAGTAAAGTCGACCGCATGTCGGCTGAGAGTTAAGTGGGCTATTCAGCAGCCCCAACGGCTTCAAGAGCAACTTGTGAAACAGTTGTCGCTTCGCTGATGGCTTTGGGGGCGCGAATGTTTCTCACAACTTTTCCCGAGCGCAAGCATCGTGTGCAAGCATGAACTCGACAATGAACCCCATCGACAATTGCCCTGACTTTTTGAACATTCGGCTTAAAGGTTCTGTTTGTGCGCCTGTGTGAGTGTGAAAGTTTTATGCCGAAAGTAACGCCTTTGCCGCAAATCCCGCATTTTGCCACGGTAAACACCTCCTTACATCGTAGGAATATAGGGACACTAAATCATTATATCAAATTATGAAAGGCTTGTCAAGCTTTTTTTGGATTTTTTTCAAACTTTTTGGCTAAAAAAACTTATATGTTTTAAAAAAATGCGAAAAATTACAACGTTACGGGACGGGCAAGCCCGTCCCCTACAAGTCGTCCGCGCAAGCGGACACCAAAATTGTCAATTGTCAATTGTACATTGTCAATTGCCATCAGCTGACATCAATCACTTCCGGTCCTGTGACTTCTGCTGTTTTGACGTTGCTGAATGTTATTCTCAGGTTATTATCGGGGACGACAACTGAAACGGGTAGCTTGGTTTTAGAGTCCAACACTAACTTATAACCGCCAAACTGAGTCATTCCCATAATTTCTATGGTGTCGCCGGCACGGATTGCCTGTGTGCCTTCGCTTGCAATTGCGTTTTCAAGGGTGTCGATTAGCTTTTCAGCAATAGTGGATATTTCGGGAAGATGGCTCAAATCTACCGTAATCCCCGCGAAAGTTGCTTTCGCCATGTCGTCTTTGAAATAAAGTGATATGCCTTGAAGTTCATACGGTTCGGTAAGATTTACATTCCAACGACCTTGTGAAAATCGCTCGAAATATGCCGCCGCGCTCATTTCATTGTAATTAATTTGTGCGTTAAATGAATAAGCTTTATCCATTTGAAGGTTGTTTATGTCAAAGCCGAAGTTTGAACCACAGCCGCTGACAATCCATAGCATAAACGAAATTAAAATGCCGATAAGTATAGGTGTTTTCATAGAAACATTGCCTCCCGAAAAAATATTAGACAATGAAACTGAAAAATAAAACTGAAACCGGTTTATCTGAAATTCATAACAAACGGCAGGTATTCCGCAATATCGCACGGCATTATTCCGGCAAGCGAAACGCTCTTTGAAAGCCGTTCCGCCGCGAGACCGTGCAGATATGTCCCCAACAACGCGGCCTCATACCCGGGTACGCCTTGTGCAACGAAAGAGGCGATTATTCCGGTGAGAACATCACCCGCGCCGCCTTTCGCAAGGCCGGGATTGCCGGTGGGGTTGACACCTACTCTCCCATCAGGCGAGGCGATTACCGTGTTCGCGCCTTTTAGCACGATTATGCTTAAAGTTTCACGCGCATAATGTGCGGCAAGTTTAATTCGGTTCTGTTCAACCTCTTCAACCGTGACGCTAATGAGCCGCGCAAATTCCGCCGCGTGGGGTGTGATAATTTTCAGCTTGTCATTGTCCCTTAACATATTTATATTGGGGGCAATTGAATTTATGCCGTCGGCATCTAAAACGATTGGGCATTTTGCGTTTTTTATGACGAATTCCGTCACTTTTGCGGTGTCGGCGGTGGTTCCCAAACCGGAGCCGATTGCGACAACCGTTGCTTTAGACAATTCATCGGCTATAATATTCATGCTCGCGGCGTTGATAAAGCCCTTATCATCAGCAGGCAGATGTGAAAACACAGCCTCGGGAATTGCGGGTGCTATGCTTAAACACACAGCGGCAGGTGCGGCGAGAGTTGCCAGACCCACGCCGGACTTAAGCGCGGATTTAGTGGACAAAAGTGCGGCACCGGTGTAACGCGCACTGCCCGATATATTCAGCAGTTTTCCGTAATTTCCCTTATGTGAAAACACAGGGCGTTTCGGGATAAACCGTGTTATATCACCGCCCGTTATTGTTGCGGTAAAGTTGGTATAACAACTATTGGGAATTCCTATATTAAGCAGAATAAGCCCACCGCTTTGTTCGGCGGCAGTGCGTGAGAAAAGCCCTGTTTTTGCCGCCCCGAGAACTAAGGTGCAGTCCGCTTTGAACGCGCCTTCGCTAACCTGTCCTGTTGTTGCGTTAACGCCACTCGGCAGGTCGATGGCAATTCTTGCGGGCGGTGCGGCATAGGTGGTTTTAGGGTTGCCGTACATCTCGAAGGTGCGGCATTTGCTGTTTATATAGCTGAATAATTCTGCTATTTTTTGCTCTAACGCGCCGTGGAATCCCGAACCGAACACACAATCGACAATCACATCACAGCTCAACAGGGCTTTCTTAACCGTTTCTTCCCGATGCCCGTAATATGAGAAATCAATTCTTTCGTGATATTTTGTATAGGCTAACCGCGCAGTTTCAGAGTCGGGCAGGTCGCTGACAAATATGCAAAGTGTATCCCCTCCGTTTTCTTTCAAGAGCGCGCTGAGAACAATTCCGTCACCGCCATTATTTCCGCGCCCACAAAGGATTACGAACATTTTTCCTTCAACGCCGTCAACAAGCTCTGATATTTTCTTGAAACATTCTTTTGCCGCATTTTCCATTAAGACTAACGGGGCGAGCCCTTTAAGCCCGGCATTTACTTCAGCCTCTTTCATCTGTTCAGCGGTTACAATAAAGTTCATTTTTTCAACCCCCCTCCTTTTAAAACAACGGCAGTTTTTCAAGAAACACGATGTCATCGCGGACGGCAGCATCACCTTCGGCTAAGATGGCGGCCTTTGCGACAACTTTGCCGCCACATCGCTTGACAATCCTCTCAATAGCCGCTAAAGAATTCCCCGTGCTGATTACATCGTCGATGATTATTATTCTGCTGTTGGCAATCAATGCGGCATCACCTGCATCAAACGCCAATATTTGTTTGGATTGTGTAGTGATTGAATAGACCTCCTCGGTCATCGGCTCAACCATATACGGCTTTACAGTTTTGCGAAGCACAATATATTGGGGAATGTCAAGCACTCTCGCGAGTTGCGCAGCTATGGGAATACCCTTTGTTTCGGCGGTCACAAGAAAGTCACATTCGGGCAACAAAGGGGCTAACATTGCGGCGGCGGTATCAGTTAGCTCATTGTCGCCCAAAATATTGAAAAACGCAATGCTCACCCCATCGGACGGCAAAAGAGCCGCACTGTCCGCTTGAGGTTGAAGCCGCAAAATAGGCAAATCACGAACCAAACCACCCAACGTTAAACGATGAAATTTATCTGACATCAAAGCACAACACCGCCCTATTCATTTTTATTCGGTAAATTCTTTCGTTTCACCTGTTCCAACTGTTTTATGCTTTTATCGGGTGTTGGAAGGTTTTCCGGCATTGTGCCGCCCAACTCTTCTATTGTCCGACGAACCTTGCTTCCAACCTCATAATGGGCGGCATTTGCTCGTTGCTTGCCCTTAATGTTTTCGCGTTTTATTTTATCCTCTGTTTGAGTGGCGCGAAAAAGATTGGCGGCAATTCGGGAAACTTGTCCGACATCTCTTGTCGCCGTGTTTGCACGGCGAAATATGTTTGAGCTTTTGCGATAACTTCTTTTGAGGAATCGCCGTTTTGTGCGACAAGGTAGCAGGCATAACGGGTTAAGGCAACATCTTTGATTTTACGCTCAGCACCGCTTCCTATCCCAGCCATTTTGTTGACATCAACAAAATGGTCTGAAATAGTTAAACCGCTATTTTCGCAAGAGGTTTTTGCTTTTTCAATAACCAAAGCAAAGTTACGCCATTCTGTATAATCAAACAGCGGTTGCAATTCTCGCGCAAACCAATACTCCACGCCACTTTTAGGGTTAGTGTGCTTTATACTTTCAAATAATTCCATTTTTTAACTCTGCCCATTTTTTCTGATGACCAAGATGTTTTTACCGTCTTCGTATCGGTATTCAACCATGTCCATCATTTGCTTGACCATGAAAACGCCAAGCCCGCCGATTTCTCTTTCTTGCGCGCTTTTTGTTATATCGGGTGTGGGGCTTTCGAGTGGATTGTATGCTCTGCCGCCGTCTTGAAACTCAATGACAATTTCGTTACCGACAGACATGCGAATTAAAACCTCGCCCGTGTCGGGGTGGTATGCATAGTTTGCTATATTGACAAAGATTTCTTCAACCGCTATGCAAACCGATGTTTGCAGTTTCAAAGGGAACTCGGCGGCTTCCATTTCAAGTGTCACAAAATCTAACACTGAGCTTAAATTTTCGAGTTTCGCGTGTGTTTTAAGTTCTTTCATTGTTAAGAAATGCCTTTCACACTACAGTCAACATATCCGAGAATCCGGTCATGTCAAACACTTCTTTAATTTCTTGTGAAACGTTTGAGAGGGTGAGTTTTCCGCTGCTTGATTTCGCGGCTTTTTCGCCCATCAACAGCACGCGCAAGCCTGCCGAAGAAACATAGGACAACTCTGAAAAATCGAGTTCGATATGTTTGGATTTGGAAAATTCGGGAATAAGCACCTCTTGCAATTGGGGTGCGGTGGTGGTGTCTAACCTACCGGATAACGCCATGATGGTCTTGTTTTCACTATGGATTTTGCTGATAGTCATTTTGGGGTTCCTCCTAAATCTTTTTTATAATTATAGCGGTTTTGCCGCTGTAATTTGCCACTTGATTGTTTCTAAGCCGTTTTCTTTCAAAAACTCGTTTGCTTTTGAAAAGTGACGGCAACCGAAAAATCCGTTGTATGCCGACAATGGGCTTGGGTGAACGCACTGCAATATTTTATGTATGGGATTAGTAATCAACGCCGCCTTAGCGCGCGCATTCGCACCCCACAGCATAAACACAGTCGGCTCTTGCTTTTGGTCTAACAGCTGTATTATTTTGTCGGTAAGATGTTCCCAGCCTTTGCCCCTGTGACTGTTGGCAATGCCCTTTCGGACAGTCAACACGGTATTTAAAAGCAAGACCCCGCTTTCAGCCCACGCGGTAAGTTCGCCGTGTTCGTGGGTTACCCCCAAATCTGTTTCAAGCTCTTTGAAGATGTTTATAAGTGACGGGGGCGGTCTGACTCCTTCCTTCACCGAAAAGCAAAGCCCATGCGCTTGCCCTGGTTCGTGATAGGGGTCTTGCCCTAAGAGCACGACACGGGTGTCGCTGTAAGAAGTAAGCTTTAAGGCATTGAAAATTTCATCGGCAGACGGATAAATCGTTTCATTGGTATATTCCTGTTTTAAAAATGAGCGCAACTCGGCATAATAGCGTTTTTTAAACTCATTCGCCAACAGGAAATCCCAGTCATTTCCTATATTAACCACTAACTTATAACTATACCGAGCAACACCCCACAGGTAACAGAGAGTGCGCCGATAACCGAAACGCAGAGTATAAATGCCGCTTTTCCGAAGAACATTTGGGTCACGGGCGCACCGGACGCACCGGTTGCTCCGGACATTCCGGTCGCACCGGACGTTCCGGACACTGTCGCTGAACTGCTGTTTATTGCCGCCGGAGAAACGCTAACCTCCGGTGAATCCGGTCCGTAATAATAAGAAGCCGTATTTGGAGCTTGCACTTGAACCGGCGTAGCAGAAGTTTTAATTTCCTGTACAAACGTTTCAGTAGGCAATGGGTTTTCATCAGCCGGCTGGTTGTCGGTGGCAAATTCTTCTGTTGTTTCGGAATGTCTTTGTGCGAGTTCTATTTCGCCGCTTGTCGGCACAGACTCTTCTTTGACACCCTCGTCGTTATTTTGCACAATTTCAATCTCCTGTTGCACACGGTTGCCGCAATAACGGCAATAACTGTCACCTCCGTGAATATTAGTCCCACAAGTAATGCAATACATAAATTTTATCCTCCATGATTTCTGTTTCTTATATATTCAAACAAGAATTGTTGCGCTATTCCTGCGTGTTCGCCCACACATTCGGGTAGCCCTTGCGGAAAGAACTCGCTGAGTGCGCGCTTTATCCAGACATCTTTTGGAACAGCACTCGTTTTCCCGTAAGCGAAAAGCAATACGCAATCGGCAACCTTGTCTCCTACACCCGTTATTTTCAAAAGCTCTGCTTTAGCTTCAGCAGCTGACATTCCATAAAGAGAATCGAGGTTAATGTCGCCCGTTACCGTCATTTGCGCCGCATTGATTATATATCGCGCCCTATAACCCACGCCTGCTTTTTCAAGCGCGCGAACAGACAATCCCGCCAAAACATCAGGCGAAGGGAAAGAATAAATTCCCTTCTTAATCGGCGCACCATGCTCTTCGCAAATGCGGTGGATAATCTGCGTTATTCGCTTTATATTGTTGTTTTGCGATATAATGAAACTGATGAGCGTTTCAAAGGCGGGCTGTCTCAAAACCCTTAAGCCTGCGGCATGTTCGCATGCCATTTTCAGCACATTGTCTTTTGAAAAACACTCAAGCAACCACTCATAGTCGGTGGTCGAATCAAAATAGTGTTCCCAAAAATCAACATCGCAAGCCGCGACAGCAATTAAAGAAATGCCATTTTCTTCCTGCTTTAGCTTTATGAATTTCTCTTGAGCCACTCCCTCAAAAATCGTCTCAGCTGTTTGTTTCCACCTGAACGCTTGACCGCAAAAGAGGGTGCGCTTTAGATTTATTCCCGGCAAACTCACATAGTGGTTCATATTTTTAAAATAACCCCTTGACTATTATCTTATATTATAATACAATTAAGAAGGAATGTAAAGAGAAAAATTTAAAATAAATGCTTATTTAGCAAAAACAAAAATTTTAAGCAGTATTTTTACCAAAAAGGGAGGATAAGAGCGTGAGAGAGAGTTTATTAACTATACCGATTAGTGAGGTGTTCGAACCTAAAGAAGGCTGTCCGCTTTGTCGTATGCGAGAAACTGTTGAGAAACATATTTGCGAATACATAATGGGGGCCGCCATGATGGAGCCCGATGTGCGCATAGAAACCAACAGATTAGGTTTTTGTCTGCGGCATTTTAATCTGCTGCTTTTAGAAGACAATCGCCTTTCTTTAGCACTCATGTTAGACTCATATCTTCAAGTTAACGATTCTGTCTTTTCAAATAAGAAGCCAAAACAAAAGTCGGGGCTTTTTTCAAAGGGTGAGACCCCGACACTAACCGAGAGTTGCTTCGTCTGTTCAAAAATCGAGTGGGGAATTAACCATATGTGCAAAACGCTCTTTACGCTGTTTAAGAAAGAGCCTGAATTTAAGGCGTTGTTTCTTGAACAAGAGTTTTTTTGCCTACCCCATTATCATTATTTGCTTCAAAAAGGGGAGTCGGTTTTTAATAAAAACGACTTCCCCGAGTTTGCGGCGGCTTTGAATAAGGTCAGCGGAAATTATCACAAGTCGCTAAGCTCTGACGTGCATGAATTTTGCCAAAGCTTTGACTATCGAAACGCCGGCAGACTGCACAAAGAAGGCATGGAGCAGGTTCAAAACTCTGTTAAACGAGCGATTCGGTTTTTGACGGGATATGATGCAGTTGACAATTGACAGTTGAGAGTTGACAGTTTTGGTGTCGCCTTGCGGCGACGGATTTGGGATTATAACAGCTACACCGCCCGGCAGTTTTTGTTGGGCGGTGTTTTTTTGTTGGAATGTCTTGCGGAAATGGGTGAGGGTGGGGCGGGGAGATGAGCGTTTTATTTTTTAAAAAACAATTGGGTGTTCGATTTTTATATACCCCTCACCAAACATGTTCATTTCGTAAATCTCACAAGTGTTCATTAACACTAAATAAGTACCTTTTGTTGTGATATGAGTATTTTCGTTATAAAAGGCTTTTATAACATGCGCTCTTTGACCTTCGTACTCCTCTTCTCGAACCACCATATAACTTAATTCATCGTCATTTAAAGCCTTTTTTAATATGCTAACAGATTGTTCTTCTTTAGGAAATTCTATCACCCCAAATGCAAAAAGAAATGAAGGGATAGCGCATAAAATACAAAACGCGATAAAAAAATAGAGCAATTTTATCCACGGATATTTTTCTTTATAGTCTTGTATTATTTTTATTATAAACCCGAAAATTGTGAGAAAGATAATAGATAAACAAATGGTTGTGTATAATATTGTAGGGAAATCTCCATCAGGCAAAGGCTCTGTTTCGCCAAACCCAAATATTTGAGCTATTGTAAGAAATACTGCAAGTTCAACAACATATATAATCGGAAACAAAAACCTTTTTCTAAGAAACCACTTTTTCTTCTTCACTTTATTTCCATGCCCTTCCTATAGTTTTTATGGCATCACCTTACGGCGACACCACAACTGTCAAATCAGCATGAAATTGTAAGATTGATGCGGGGACTTGCGGTGTTATTTTCCCTGTCAGGGCTTTGTTTATAATCTCTGCTTTTTCTTTGCCGGCGGCTATTAAAAGCACTTTTTTTGCCGCCATGACGGTACCCATTCCAACAGTAATTGCTTTTTTAGGAACTTCGTCAATTGTGTCGAAAAATCGCGAATTTGCCTCTATCGTTTTTGCGGCAAGCTGCGTGCAGTGACATTCCTTTATGAAAAAGTCGCCCGGCTCGTTGAAGCCTATATGCCCGTTGTTGCCTATTCCTAAGAGCTGAAGGTCAATCGGGCCTAACGAGTCAATCAAACGTTCATAACGCGCGCACTCGTCATCAACAGTGTTTGACATTCCATCAGGCAAATGAGTATTTTCTTTGGCAATATTTATGCCATTAAACAATTGGTTGTTCATAAAATAACGATAACTTTGAGCATTTTCGGGGGAAAGCCCGACATATTCATCAAGGTTGATTGTTTTGACAGCGGAAAAATCAACCTCGCCGCGCTTATACATTTCGCGAATTTGCTCATACGCCCCTATGGGGGTTGAACCGGTCGCAAGCCCCAAAACGCTGTTCGGCTTAGAGTTAACCTGAGCGCAAATAATCTCTGCCGCGTGCACACTCAAAGCATTGTAGTCTTTAACTTTAATAAAGTTCATTTTCATGTTTTTCCTTTCTAATATCGCAGCGTTGCAAAATAATCATCAGGGGTTTCGGCGCGGCGGATTAGTTTGTGGCTTCCGTCTTCGCACAGCAACACCTCTGCCGAACGCAATTTTCCGTTATAATTATAGCCCATTGAAAAGCCGTGAGCCCCGGTATCGTGTATGTAAATTATATCGCCCAACTCAATTTTCGGCAACATTCGGTCAATTGCAAATTTGTCATTGTTCTCGCAAAGACCGCCCGTTATGTCGTACTTATAATCGTGCGGTTCGTTTTCCTTTCCCATGACGGAAATATGGTGATATGCCCCGTAAATGGCAGGGCGCATAAGGTTTGCGGCGCAGGCATCAAGCCCGATATATTCCTTATAGATATGTTTTTCGCGGAGCGCGGTCGCCACCAACGCCCCATAAGGCGCGGTTATAAATCGCCCCAACTCGGTGAAAATTGAAACATCACCCATTCCTGCCGGAACTAAAATTTCTTCAAAAACCGCCTTAACTCCCTCACCGATTAACTTTATGTCGTTTGGTTTTTGTTCGGGGCGGTAAGCAACGCCGACACCGCCCGACAGGTTGATGAAGCTTAAAGATATGCCGGTTTTTTCTTTAAGCTCAACCGCTAATTTAAACATAATTTTCGCCAACGCAGGATAATAATCGTTTGTGAGCGTGTTACTCGCCAAAAACGAATGCACGCCGAACTTTTTCGCCCCTTTCGCCTTTAAAACCCGATAGCCCTCTATAAGTTGCTCGTGGGTGAATCCATATTTGGCATCTTTGGGAATGTCCATTACGTTTCCCGATTCGTCGGTTTTAAATTCGCCGCCCGGGTTATAGCGACACGAAATAGTCTCGGGAATACCGCAAAGCCTGTCAAGCACTTCAATATGAGTAAAGTCATCAAGATTTATAATCGCCCCAATTTGAGCGGCAAGCAAAAAGTCCTCATCAGGCGTAACATTTGAACTAAACATTAGCGGCGAGCCGCCGCTGGCAGATTTAGTTGACACAGTAGGCGATAATTTTTCACCCGGCGAGCCGCCGCTGGCAGATTTAGTTGACACAGTAGGCGATAATTTTTCACCCGGCGAGCCGTCAAAGGCAAACGACTTAAGCACATCGTTTGCCATCAACAACTCGGTATAAGATGCGCAGTCAAAGCCTGCCCCCTCTTCTAAAAGAATCCGCATTATAGAAGGGTTGGGGGTGGCTTTGACAGCAAAATACTCTTTAAAGCCTTTGTTCCATGAAAAGGCTTGTTTAAACTTTCTGAAATTCTCTCTGATTCCTCTTTCATCATAAATGTGAAAGGGAGTTGGAATTTCTTTAATAATTTCCTCTAACCGTGCTTTTTCAATAAAAGGCTTCATAACTCAATCTTTCCGTAAAGAGACGTACTCTTTTCAAAATCAAGGCTATCTTGTGAAATTTCAACTTTTTCAGAGGGCGTTCTCTTATAATCGCGCTCAAAAGAAGTGCTGAAACCGCTGGATTTTTTATATGACGGCCTGTCTGAATAATCGACAGTGCGATTATCACGATAACCGCCTTCTCTGTTGTCGCGTGAGAGGGGTCTACGATGTTTGGGAACACTTGCCGAAACCACGACCTTGCGGAAAGGCTCGTCACCAATCGAAGAACTATACACTCCCTCGATTTCTGACACCTTGCCGTGAATAACGCGGCGTTCGTACGGGTTCATAGGCTCAAGGGTTATACGTCGCCCTTGTGCTAATACTTTTTTGGCGGTGCGCACGGCAAGCGACTCTAACGTTTCAGTCCGTTTTTCGCGATAGCTGTTACAATCCACCGAAATACGATTGAAGGGAACGCCCGAACGGTTTCCTGCCAATATAGCTAAATACTGCAACGCATCAAGGGTCTCGCCCCGTCTACCTATGGCGATTCCCAACTTGTCACCGACTATATCAAAAACCGTCAAGTTTTCTTTTTTAATGATGTCAATTTTAAAATCTTTTGCCCCTAAGCCCGTCAAGATATTGGTTAAATAGTTGACGATAATGCTTTGGCTTTGGGCTTGCTGTTCCGTTGTTTCTTGACTTAGCGCGGTTTTTACAGGCTGTCTAATTGTCTTTGTCGGCTTTTCGTGGAATGTCTTTTTAGTCACGGTTGAAGGTGTGGTTTCTTTAGCTAATTGTGCTTTTGCGGCGGCTTTTTGTGCTGCCGCGGCCTTCATTTCGGCGACTTTGCTTAAAAATTCTTCCGCAACTTTTACTTTAAACTCGCCTTTCATTCCTCCGAAAAGTTTTTTAACCGGTTGCTCAATAATTTCATATGAAATATCGTCTTCGTTTATACCTTGCGCCGCGAAAAACGCATACATTTTGTTTTTAGCTTCTTGCAAAGAAGTTTTATCGCTGAATATATTTTCCATATTTTATATATACCCTTTCTGCACAAATGTGCCGTTCACTTATTATACCTGTCAATCGTCAGCTATGTCGCCGTACTTCAATGCATCTTCTCGTCGTGCATCTTCAAGCTTTTTGCGTTCGTATTCTTTTTGCTCTTTCGTGCTTAGCTCTGACAATTTTCTTTCCTTCACCGTTTCGTTGCCTTCATCGTCAACGTCCACGACTTTTGCAACGGGTTCGCTTTCGATTATTTTGGCTTTTTTAGCGGCAAGAGCTTCTTCACGCAGTTTTTCATTAGGCCAGAATTTGTTCATAACTAAAGCTTGGGCTATCCCGAACAAATATGAAATTCCCCAATAAAAGCCCGCACCGGCAGGTACAACAAAGCTGATGTATAGCGAGAAGAGCGGCATGAGATAAATCATCGCCTTCATAGCCGGTGGTTGCGCCATTGTCGCGGCAGGTTGGCTTTTCGCCTGAATTGTTTGCGTAATACGCATTTGAAGAAACGAGAATATAAGCGCGAAAATAGGAATGATAATTAACGGCTCAAACCTCAACCGCGGCGTTCCGCTCAAATCTAAACCGAGAAAGACCATGTTTTTTTGCAATGTCTTGAGCTTTTCAATCGACTGCGTGCTTATTTCGGGCGTGGAGAAAGAGGGTTCAGAATTATTGAAAGCCTGAAGCGCGTTAAGCTCTCCCTGAAAGCCCGTATACTTCGGCCCCACGGCTCTTAACGCCGACCTCACCGCGCCTGACAAGCGCGAGGTGTTGCTACCGAGAAATTCCGCGTTCTCTTCAATAAATTTGCTGTATTTTTCACGTTCTTCTCTTGTCACCTCAGCAGGGAAAAACTCACCGTCTTCAAGCCTTGGGTTTTCGTCTGTCACCGTCATGATGTTAGCCGCCTTTTCGGAGTTTTCGCGGTTTTCATAATACTCTAAAAAAAGTTCTTTGTCGTCCGAACTCCCCAACATGACTGAGGTATATTCTGTTTGTTTGCCTATTTCTTTGATGACCGCTATGCTTTCGCTGTCTAAGCGTTCAAGGTGAGACATCGGTTTATAGACAACGTCCATAACACCGAAAAGAATCAGCATAACCAAGAGCATTGGCCCACAGCCGCCCATGGGGTTATAGCCTTCTTTTTGAAGTTTAGCCATCTCTTCTTGCATTTTTGCCTGATTGTTTTTATATTTTCTTTGAATTTCTTGAACTCGCGGCATAAAAAGTTGAGAGAGGGCCATGTTTCTTTGTTGCTTGATGTTTAACGGAAAACTGGCAACCTTCACTATTAAAGTGAGCAAAATAACAGCAACACCGAAATTTTGAACCATAAGATAAAGCACCCACATCACATAGCCTAACGGTGTGCCTATTATTGAATAAATGAATTCTATTTCCAATCACCTCTGTTTTAATGTTTTAAAAATTCTCTTGTTTTAGTTATTCTTTTGGGACAATGTTTTGAAATTCGTTCGTTTTAGTTTCTCTTGTTTTAGTTTCTCTTGCGGGACTTCGTCAAGACCGCCTTGTGAAAAAGGGTTACAGCGTATAATGCGATACAACGACAACCAGCCGCCCTTGAACACACCAAACCGTGTAAAGGCAGTAATGGCATACTGCGAACAGGTTGGCGTAAACCGACATGAGGGCGGCAAAATCTTAGACAGAGTAGCTCTGTAAAATTTTATTATTCCGATAAAAATGTATCTCATAATTTTATTTTATAAATCCGACAGCTATATTTCATAATAAATCCAACAGCTTTTTTTTCATAAGTGAAAAGACTTTAGTAGATTTAATCAGTGGGGTCTGCCCCCTTGCGACAAACACGAAATCATATCGCTTGTCCGTCTTCTCTCTCAACAGCGGCTCAAAATTACGAAAGGCTTCTCTAATCACACGCCGCGCGCGATTGCGCTTAACCGCATTTCCGATTTTTTTTGAAGTCACAAAGCCACATCGGTTAACCCGTCTGCGGCCGGGTAAAAAATAGCAGACAAAAGCATATGTTACGATGCTTTTTCCTTTTTTGAACAGATAGCGAAACTCGCCGTTTTTTTTGACAGCAACATATTTTTTACTGAAATCCATAATCAATACGACAGTGTTTTTCTGCCTCGCGCTCTTCTTCGTGCTAAAATTTTGCGTCCGCTTCCGGTTGCCATTCTTTTTCTGAAACCGTGTTCTCTTTTCCTCTGACGCTTCTTAGGTTGATACGTCCTTTTCATTAAAACCTTCCCTCCTTACTACGGCGTTAATGCCGTTATTCATAGACATTAAATAATTATATCTTAATTTGCTTAAAATGTCAAGTGTTTTTTTAATTTCTTAATTTCGTATGTAATTAAATCTCACTCTTTCATCTTTTTCGGGAATGGGTAACGCGCTGTTTTCAACTAACTTCATTATATATGCCATATTCTTACCAAGTTGTTTCATTAATTGAACGCCTTCAAGGTCGCTTTCGGCATCGCCCTCAACGGTGCCGAAAACGCCGCTCCAGTAGGCAGAGGGGACAACCAACATCTCAGCCAACTCAAAATAAAGGTTAATGTTGGTTAAAGCCGAAGTCACGCCCGCCCTTCTTGCCGCAACAACCGCGGCGCAAGGCTTAAGGCGAAACACCGCCGAACGCGAATAAAACGCGCGGTCAAGAAAAGATTTCAACGTCCCGTTAATTCCGGCGTAATAAACCGGCGAGCCTATAATAATTCCGTCTGCTTTAGCCATTCTATCGGCAATTTCGTTAACCTCATCATCAAAAACGCATTTGCCGATTTTAGCGCAGGTTTTACAGCCGACACAGCCGCGAACAGCAAGCTTGCCTATATTAACTATGTCGGTTTTAATATCACTTTCTTTTAAAACATTCGCAATAGTCTCAATCGCAAAAGCAGTATTCCCACCCTTGCGCGGACTCCCATTAACAGCTAAAACAGTCATACTATTTCTCCTCAATTATCCGTCGCCAACGGCGACTCCACAATTGTCAATTGTCCATTGTCAATTGTCAATTATCTTATCACTCTCACCATCGCTATTTTGTCTACCTTTTTAATTTCGCTTGCCATTCCGTGTTGATAGCCCGAAACATCTAAAACTGTATATGCCCAGTCTTTTTTGGATTTGCTTTCCATGTTTTCGATGTTAACCTTTCTGTTTGCCAACATTTTTGTTATTTGGGTAATAATGCCATCGCTGTTTCTGTGGATTACACAGATTTTCGCGCCACCGGTAAATTGCATTGAAAGGTTGGGCAGGTTAACCGAGTTTGTGATATTGCCGTGTTCGAGATAGTCAATGATTTGCTCTGCCGCCATAATCGCGCAGTTGTCTTCACTTTCGGGCGAAGATGCCCCTAAGTGAGGAATTGCTATTACCCCTTCAACGCCGATAAGTGCGGCAGAGGGGAAATCGGTGACGTAGCAACCCATTCCCTTAGACTTAAGAGCGGCAATAATCGCCTCGTCATTAACTAAATCGCCTCGTGCAAAGTTTAATATTCTCACGTTCTTTTTCATCATGGCTAAAGCCTCGGCGTTAACCATTTCTTTTGTGTCAGCGTTAAGCGGCGCGTGCAAAGAAATATAGTCGCATTGTTCATATATTTCTTTATATGATTTGACATACTTCATTGCGGAGGGCAGGGTAACAGCATTATCCACCGATAGGAAGGGGTCAACACCATAAACGTCCATTCCCAATGCGCAAGCGGACGAAGCAACCATTGCGCCAATCGCCCCTAAGCCTATTACCCCTAATTTCTTGCCTTTAATTTCGGGCCCCGCAAAGCGTGATTTTTCTTTTTCAACTAATTTAGGAACCTCTGCGCCTTTGTCTTTAATGCTTTTTGCCCATTCAATTGAGTCGGCGATTTTGCGGCTGGACAAAAACAGCGCGGCAATAACCAATTCTTTTACTGCGTTTGCGTTCGCGCCGGGCGTGTTAAACACCACAATCCCTTGTTCTGAGCATTTGTCAATCGGAATGTTGTTTACTCCCGCGCCTGCCCTTGCAATAGCGCGAAGATTGCTGCCGAGTTCCATTTCGTGCATGGAAGAAGAGCGGACTAAAATTGCCTTTGGGTTTGCAAACTCATTCGAGCAAACATATTTGTTTTTGTCAAACAAATCAGTTCCGCAAGCGGCGATTTTGTCAAGTGTGAGTACTTCATTCATAGTATAATATATTCTCCTTTTAAACAATAAATAACAATAAATAGCAATAATTTAGATATTTGCTTCAAAATTCTTCATAAACTCGACCAATTTTTCTACACCTTCAATCGGCATAGCGTTATAAATACTGGCTCTCATTCCGCCGATTGAGCGGTGTCCGCCTAAGTTTATGAACCCCTTTTCTTTTGCCTGCTTTATGAAGTTTTTATCAAGCTCATCGTTTCCGGTGACGAACGGGACGTTCATAAGAGAACGCTCATTCCCGACAACTGTCGCGCTGAAAAGTTTTGAGCTGTCTAAGAAATCATAGAGGATTTTCGCCTTCTTCTCGTTGTGTTCTTTCATCGCACTAAGACCGCCTTTTGATTTAACCCATTCCAACACTAATTTAACCATATATATAGTATAGGTCGGCGGTGTATTATACATTGAGTTGTCATCGGCATAGGTTTTATAGCGCAACATAGTCGGGACTTTCGAGTCACTCGGAAAATCGCGGATTAAATCCTCGCGAACAATCACCACAGCAACACCGGCGGGCCCCATGTTTTTTTGCGCCCCGGCATATAAAATGCCGAATTTAGAAACATCAAGCGGCTCTGACAGTATGCAGGACGAAACATCGGCAACCAACGGAACATCGCCCGTGTCAGGAAGTTGTGTGAACCGTGTCCCGAAGATTGTGTTGTTAAGACAGATGTGAAAATAATCGGCATCGGGTTGAAACTTTGACTTGTCTAAATCAGGAATATACGAATAGGTTTTGTCTTTAGACGAAGCAACCTCGTTTGCGGCAATAAAGAGTTTGGCTTCCTGATAAGCCTTTGTTGCCCACTGCCCGGTGATTACAAAATCTGCTTTATTGTTTTTCATAAGGTTGAGCGGAACCATAGCAAACTGCATAGACGCGCCGCCTTGAATAAAGAGAACCTTGTAATTATCAGGCACTGACATTACCTCACGAATAAGACTTTCACAGCCCGATATAATCTCCCCGTATTCTTTTGAACGATGTGACATTTCCATCACTGATTGACCGCTTGAACCATAGCAAAGAAGCTCGCTCCCCGCTTTTTTTAAGACCTCCTCCGGCAAGGTGGCAGGCCCTGCGCTGAAATTATAAACTCTCATATAGCACCTCCATAATATACTAATTATACGTTAATTTTCCTCTCGTGTCAAGTATTATTTTTTTATTTGGGAATGTGTGCGACAAATCCTTCCCAGTCCTTTAAAAATCGCTCAATGCCTATATCGGTGAGTGGGTGCTTTAACATTTGAAGCAGAACATTCATCGGGATTGTCGCAATATCGCAACCCAAACGCGCCGCTTTAACCGCATGTACGGGGTTTCTGACCGATGCCGCAATGATTTCGGTTCTAATATCGTTTACCGCGAAAATCCCGACAATCTCTTCAATAAGTGACATTCCGTCAGAGCCGACATCGTCTAATCTGCCCAAAAAAGGGCTGACATAGGTGGCCCCCGCTCTCGCCGCCAAAAGGGCTTGTGCCGCCGAAAAAATCAGGGTGAGGTTTGTTTTAATTCCCTTTTCGGTGAGGGCTTTACACGCCTTTAGCCCCTCTTCGCAAAACGGCAGTTTGATTACGATATTCTCATGGATTTTTGCTAAGTCGTCCGCCTCTTCAATCATCTCAGCGGCATCTAACGAAACCACCTCGGCTGAAATGGGGCCGTTTACAATTGCGGCGATTTCTTTTACCACTTGTTTGAAATCTCTGCCTTCTTTCGCGATAAGGGAAGGATTCGTGGTAACACCGCAGATAATCCCCATATCGTTGGCTCTCTTAATATCGTTTATGTTTGCCGTGTCAATAAAAATTTTCACATCCGTTTCCTCCATACAATATATTACCAATTCATTTTATACTATTACCACCGATTTGTCAATAGCAACATCAAAATTTGCCGTAAACAACAGGAAATTCACACTTCATTTTTAGCGGCTCAAGGAATGAAAAATGCACTCTTAAAGCCGTTTCTATTAATTACCAGCCCAAAAACTATTGACAATTAATTGTTTTCTTGTTATCATATTTTTATGGCGTGAAAGGAGGTAAGTATGAGTAATCAAAAACAGGGTTTTGGGTAACGTTGCATGAAAAAGAAATATAATAAAAAAAGAGTAAGAATAAAAAATAAGAAGGAGTTAATACATAGAAATGAAAAATTTGAGAAAAATTTTGGCTTTAGCCATAGTGTTTACATTTGTTACCCTTAGTTTTAATATCAGCGCGGGGGCATCTTGCCCTTTCAGCAACATATTGTCCGGCTCTAATTTCGGCTCTAACAACACCTCTAATTTCGGCGGTTTAGGCAATTTCGGGGGCTACCTTTCAAATTTTATGGGCAACAGCACACCAACCGCTAAAAACAACGCCGGCAACTGCGCTTTGGGAAACAATTCTAACTCCGGCAATTGTGCTTTAGGAAATAACAGCAACTGTGCTTTAGGCAGTAACGTCAACTGCCCCTTAGGCAACAACTGCAATAGCGGCAACTGCCCTTTGAGCAACAACTGCAACAGCGGCAACTGCCCTTTAAGCAACAACTGCAACAGTGGCAACTGCGCTTTAGGCAACAACTGCCCTTTAAGCGATAACTGCACTAACGGCAACTGTGATAACCCAAACAGTTGCACAGGTGATAACTGCAACGCCACTATTACTAATAATAACGCCAATAACAGCAGAACTAATACCAGAAGCAATCCTCGCAATAGCAGAAACAATTTCAGAAACAATAATGACATTCCCAACAGAAATAATAATAATGCCAATACTAACGTAAACAACAATAACAGCAACGTTAATACCAACAAAAACAATACCGGCAATACAAACAACAATAATAGCGTAAACCTTCCGACTGCAAGCAGTGATGCCGAATTGGTATTATATTATGTTAACCTTGCGCGCGCCGAATATAATCTGTCGGCACTCGCACCGTTATCAAAGCTTGACAGTGCCGCTCAAATCAGAGCCAAAGAGGTTGGAACAAGATTTTCTCATACCCGCCCTGACGGAAGAAGCTGTTTCACAGTATTTGATGAGGTGGGGCTTAACTATAAAAGCGCCGGAGAAAACATCGCATCAGGTTACACCGGAGCAAAAGCCGTAGTAGATGCCTGGATGAACTCCCCGGGACACAGAGCCAACATATTAAGCAAAAGTTATACATACATGGGGTTGGGCAGGTCTAACAACAACTGGGCGCAATTGTTTATGGCTTAAATAGGAAATAATAAGGGACGGGCAGAGCCCGTCCCGAATTTTTTTGCCCGTCCCTTACAATTAATGTTGGTTTTTAATGCAGTTGCAAACCCTCAATCTCTCTGTGTGTTAAACCTGTGGCTTTTTCAATTTGCCACATAGACATATTCATTGCGATAAGGTTTCGCGCAATCTCAAAAGAGCGTTCATTACGCCCCTCAATAATCCCCTCTTGCTTAGCCCCACGGACAAACATATTATGGTCACGCCGTGCTTTTTCCCTGCGTTCATACAAATCACGCGCCTTTTCATCGGCAGACAACTCACGCAATCTGACAACAGTTGGTTGAAACTGCGGATTTCTTTCAGCAATCATGGTTAGCTCCTCCTCCGTTTCGGCATTGATAAACCTTGCCCAATCGTACAACTCTGTGCCGTCCGTATCAATCGGCAATTTACTTAACTCAAGCGTATGTATTTCCAACAAATCAGAAAATTCAACGTTTGATTTTTGGTCGAACATTACGAAACGATGATGATATTCCGGGCTATCGGCAATCAGCGTTTCTTCCGTAATTATTATACTTATAACTTTCTTAATCGTGTCATAATTATCACCGCTGCCCATTTGCTCTGTTATGAGTTTTGAACTGTAATAAATTACACGTTCTTTAAGCTCGGGAGTTACTCGAAGCTGAATTTCTATATGGATTGTCTTCTTGCTTTTGGTACGAAGTTTCACATCAATAATCGCCAACTTATCGCCGTCATAGTCTCGTAATAAATGAGGGTCGGCTATTTCAATCTCGTCATAATCATCATCGGACAATAGCAAAAAAGCTTTCAAAAACCTCGTAAGGTCACCCATATCGCGCTCATCTGCAAAGAAGAGCCGGAATACAACATCGCTCTTAACGGGCAAAATCGCCTTTATAATTCTACTGCTCAAAATAACACCTCGCTTTCTGTAATATTATTTTAGCATATTTGCTCTTGAAAGTCAAGTTTTTTAATTTGATATGGGCAAATCGTAGGTGACGGGCAAGCCCGTCCCCTACACAAACTGTCAACTCTCAATTGTCAACTGCCATCTGTCCGTCGTTTCCGCAAAAGCAGCGATAATCGCAATAAGCGCATGGTCCGTTTTCGCGATTTTTGTCCTTTTGAACCGGAAGCGCGGGGATTTTTCCGTTTAGCAGTGTTTCTTTCTGCTCTGTCAATTTCGTGCCGACATAGTTTTTAAGTTCTTCATATTCCTCATTTGTCAGCATTTTAGCGGCGACATATTGAGTCCGTGCTGTTCCGGTAAGCTCTTGAAAGTGGGATTTAAGACGTTCTACTTCTTTTGCGCCAACGTCACCGTTTAGCTGAATTCCGCTCATTCGGCGGCCGTCAAGCTGATTTTTAAAGATGTCTTGCTCAGACGGCTCAAGGCTTTGTGAAAACACCGCCGGTTTAGAGTTCGTGCCGCCTGTGTTTTTTATATACGCTCCCGATGGTTCGCCCTGCTTTTCAACAGCAAACAGATATAATAAAATTTGAAGGTTCATTCCGTAGCAGACACTGTCCCAGTCGAAGCGTGCCTTGCCGCTCTTGTAATCGACTACACGCAACAAGTCGTTCCCCCCATTTTCACAAACGTCAACCCTGTCGATTCGCCCCTTAACTGTTATATTGCCGATATTATACGAAAACGGGTGTTCAGAGCTTATAACCTTAAAAAACGAACCCTTAAACTCACCCTGCAACAAACACAGCATTTTGACAATTTCATCTACTTGAAGCCCCAAGAGATATTTTGTTTGCTTTTTAGTATATTCATTATAAGGCAGACTTTCTATAAAAAGTTCGACCGCCCTTTTTGTTTTTTCGGTAATGTCTTGGCTTGATAATTTCAAGAAGCTGTCAAAATCTGTCGTGAGCTTTTCGATACAGCTGTGGATTAAACTGCCCTTTAAGAAACTTTCGGGTTCTTCGGAATTACCCTTAGCGCGCGGAAAAACCGCTAAGCCATATCGGCAAAAATAACAAAACGGGCAATTTGACAAAAACCCCAGCGAAGTGGGAGATTCAGGCCTTTTGCCAATCAGCTGAGTCGCAACATGGCTTGAGATTTCGTGTTCGTTGTCGTAATTATGAGAGAGTCTCTCAACAAATTGCGGCTCGTGCTTTTTTATTGCCGCTAACAAACGCTTGTCTTTGGGGCTTCGTGCCGCCGCATATTTCAGCGTTTTCAGATTACGGATAAAGAACTCAATTGGCAAATCGGCGGTTTTAATTATCTGTCTTCCTTTAGTGTTGAGTTCTTCCGATAATTGACGAAACAAAGGGGACGGCTCTAAGGTTTCATATGACAGCGAGTTTTGAGGGCAGGTGATTATTAACCGTTGCGCGCCCGATGCCATCGCCTTGCTTGCTTGATAATTTCTGCGCTCAACCCTGCCTTGACGATTATCTGACAGTTCGATTCCCATTTCAACAAGGCTCTCTAATTCGTCGGCTTTAAAAAAGTCGTCCTGTCTTACACCCCCGGGAAAAACGCCGCTTGTTGCCCCCATTATAAATGTCGCTTTTATATTTCTTGTTCGGGTTCTCTCTATGTCACCGACAATCACCGCATCTAATACTTGAGGCGGTCTTGCTATGTCGGTATTTGACAGCGCGCGAGAGAGTATTTCGATATAATCTTTAAGCTTTATCGGAAAGTCAACAAGCGCGCTGTGCATTGATTCAAGCACTGTGACCATAATGTCCCAAAGCTGACGATATTCGTCTGACAGCGATTTATCTAACTGAAAGCCTTTTTTAAATTCGGCGTTGCGGCGGTTGACAATTGCCAACACCGTGCGCCCGAGTTCTAACTCGTCTATTAAGAACTCTGCCAACACCTCAGTCATTTTGTCCCCTGTTTTCGCGGCTTTAAGTCGCTGCGAAAAAGCACGAAGCTTTTGAGTGATTTCGCTTCTTAACGGCTCAGCGCGTAAACCCTCAGCAGTCTGTGGGAAACTTTTCTCCCAGTCATTCCCCCTAATATTATAAGCTTCTGCAAGTGAGTCTAACTCGTTTATGCTTCTTCTTCCCAATCTTACGGTTCGCTGTTTTCGCTCTAAGAAAGCAAAAGCCTCGTTATGGGAAAATTTTTTTAAAGTGAGTTTTCCTCTTGAACGCACTGCTGTATTTTCCAAGCTTGACGGGACACGGACAAAACCGCTTTTGATATACATCGCCACGCTGTTCGCGCTGAACGTTGCCGCCTCAAGCACGGTAAGCATAAACCTGATTATCGGCTTTTCGGGAATTGCAGAGGGCAAATCGGCAAACACGGGGACATCATACCTTTTAAACGCCGTGACAAGTTCTGTCGTCGCGCTCGCCGCCCCACTCGGAATTAAAACCGCAATGTCATTATAACAACACTCTCCATCGTCAACCAAATCGCGAATTTTCGCCGCGATATAATCACATTCGGCATAGACATCGGGGGCTGAAACTAAATCCACACTCTGCTCTTGTCGGGTGGGCGCGATAGCTAAAATTATTTCATGTTTTTTGCCGACATCGTCACAAAGAGCAATTAGTTGTTTTGCGGTAATGGCTGCGAAGCGATAATCAGGGTTATTTGTGGGATATTTGTCAAGCCCTAAAGCAACCGCAACTTCGTCGGATTGTCTGATTATTGAGCCGAGCAATTTTCGCTGACTTCCCGAAAAGCTGTCAAAACCATCAATAAAGACTCGCCTTTTTGAGAAGTAATTGCTTTGATTAAGGGTTAAGTTTGCCGCTCTTAAAATATCGTCGAGTTTATCGGCAAAGTTTTGGTCTAAATCTTTGGTATATTCGCTGTAAATAAGTGATATATCTCGCATTTTTTTATTCAGCAGCTTATAACCGCCCGGCATTTCACCGAAAGGTTGAGCCCTTTGATTAAGCTCATCCGGGGTTATTCCTTCGCGCTTAAAACTCTCAATAAGAGAGAGTGTTTTGGCGGCAAAATTCTTAGCGTCAACCCTGCCCGTGTAAAAAACAAATTGCGGTTTAAGTGCGTTTATACATTTCATCATGGTGACGAGTTTTACGGTATCGTCACAATATAGCTTAGGCTCTGCGAATGTGGCGACAATTTCAGCTGAAAGTTTTGAAAAAGTGGTTATAGTAATGTCATTTATGTTTCTCGCGCCCAAGTAATAATAGAGTTCCCGCTCAGTTTCAAAGTGCGCCTGCTCGGGGACTATGTAGATGGGTTTAACACGCTTGTCGCTTGTTTTTATAAACTCTGCGACAACACGCTGAAGACATTCCGACCTCCCCCCCGAATGAAGGGAATGAATAATTCTAAGCATTTTCCCTGCTCCTTAGTTTTATAGCGCCGGTTGACTTATTGAGTAAAACTTGTTATAATAGTGTTATAGAATTTTTGGGGGTGCTTTTTTATGGAAGCAAATACTAATCAAAAACAAAGATGTATAAATATCATTGAGAGATTTCCCGAAGAACAGCTTGCAATGCTTGCGGATTCTTTGGAAAACATGCACAAAATGCTTGATGAGGCTTTTGACATGGCTTTTTGTGTCAGTTTAGCAGAGTTACACAAAAATAACAACCCTGCTCATATTGAAGATGACTTTTCTTCAATTGAAGATGTTGCAAATCGCTTGGGGGTTAATTTGAATGGTGTATAAACTACACAAAGATGCTGAAAAATATCTTTCAAAACTAAATTCAAAGCAGATTTTGCGTATATTAACTGCAATTAAAAATCTTCCAAATGGTGATGTTAAGCGACTTAAAGGCAGAGAACCCGAAATGCGCTTGCGCATTGGAAATTTCAGAGTTGTTTTTGAAGTACGTGAAAATATATTTTATGTTCTTGAAATAGGCAGTCGAGGAGATGTATATAAATGTTTAAACTGATTAAAACCGATGGCGCGGCGCGGCGCGGGCGACTTATTACTGCGCATGGCACAATTGAATCTCCCTTTTTTATGAATGTCGGAACCTGCGCGGCAATCAAGGGGGCAATTTCCTCTCTTGATTTGAGAGAGCTTAAATGTCAAATTGAGCTTTGCAATACCTATCATCTTCACCTTCGCCCGGGTGATGAAATTATAAAAACAATGGGCGGTCTCGGCCCCTTCATGAACTGGAAAGGCCCCATTTTAACCGACTCGGGCGGTTATCAAGTCTTTTCACTTGCTAAGCTTCGTCGAATTAAAGAAGAAGGGGTTTATTTTTCCTCTCACATAGATGGGCGAAAAATTTTTATGGGCCCCGAAGAAAGCATGAGAATCCAGTCAAACTTAGGCTCAACTATAGCTATGGCGTTTGATGAGTGCATAGAAAACCCCGCAAGCCACGAGTATGTCAAAGAATCAATCGCAAGAACCACCAATTGGCTTGTCCGCTGTAAAAGTGAGCTTGAACGGCTCAACGCACAACCAAACACGCTGAACAAAGAGCAAATGTTGTTTGGAATTAACCAGGGTGGAACATATCACGACCTGCGAAAAGAGCATATGAAACAAATCAACGAGCTTGAACTGCCCGGGTATGCCATCGGGGGGCTTGCCGTTGGTGAGCCGACAGAGGTTATGTATGATGTGTTGGACAATATTGTCGGCGATATGCCGATTTCAAAACCACGCTATCTTATGGGCGTGGGAACGCCTTCAAATTTGATTGAAGCCGTAGCGCGCGGCATTGATATGTTTGATTGTGTCATTCCATCACGCAACGCACGCCACGCAACCATATATACTTGGAATGGGATTACTCATATGGTCAACAAAAAATACGAGACCGATGCTCGTCCGCCCGACGAAAATTGCAATTGCCCCACCTGCTTGAATTTTTCACGTTCATATATTCGTCACTTGTTTAAAGCGAAAGAACAGCTCGCCGGCAAACTTGCGGTTCAACATAACCTGTATTTTTACAACACGCTGATGGAAAAAATCCGCAACGCCATCGACAACAACGAGTTTGAACTTTTCAGGCGTGAATATTCACAAAAGCTTTCACAGTTAACGAGTGATTAATGCACACTTATAGCATAGCATATTTCAAAAATAAATTCAAGTGTTTCGCAAATAAATCCTGTCCCAAAATGTCCGTTTTGTTGTGTTATAGTAATTACATAATTATTTAACACAGAAAGGACAGGATTAAAATGAGAGCTAAAGAATACTTAGAACAGGTGATTGGCATAGACATGGTGACGAATGCGTTAAGAGAGCAACAACGTCTTTTGCGCACAGCCGGCCCCGGCTCTGTACGCTTAGACGGTGTGGGGAGAAGCACATCGCCCGGCGACCCGACAGCAAACACAGTGGTTAGAATTTCGATATTGCAAGAGCGCATTGACGAGCATGAGCGTTTAGCAAACGAACTAAAAATCAAATTACTCGATGACCTTATGAAAATTCCAAACAAAACCCATTCAGCAGTACTCATAAACCGCTACATAAACGGCAAGAGTTGGGAAGAAATCGCGCTTATAATGGGCTATAACTGCGACTATGCCAGAAAATCATTGCACAAAAACGCCGTTAGGAGTTTTGATAAGTATTTGGCGAATAGCTGACGAACAGTTGACAGTTGTGGTGTCCGCTTGCGCGGACGGATTGTAGGGGACGGGCTTGCCCCGTCCCGAATTTGTTTTGTGGGGTTATTTTACACAATGTCAGATTTATGCTTTTTCTATAGTTGGTTGCTTAATATTTTTATCGCCTCTATTGCTTCTAACAATATTAGGATATATAGCGGTGACATTATGAAATAAACTATTTTAGGAGCGTTAGAACATTTAAAAATTATAATTGATACGATGGCGGCAACAAGGGCAAATATAAGGGTGTGTAGATGCGAATAGTCGTTTTTTCTACTCATTTCGTAATGCAAACTGTCCCATTCGGAAGCAATCATTGCTAAGCCACTATTATTGTTGTCATTTATATGTATTTGTATATCGCAATCAGTTAACGAATCTTTTAAATAAACCCTTATTTCCTCTGCTTGAGTTCTGTCTATATCATTCATAAACAAAACTAATTTGGTTAAATTAGTGAACTCTGTGAATTGAGACAAATCAGTGATTTGGTGTTCAAGTAGATATAATTCCTTCAAATTCTCCAATTCACTCAAAATTGATATATCTCTAATCCGACTGCCTTTTAATCTCAACTCCACTAAATTACCTAATTCTCCTAAGGGCGATAAGTCGCTAATTTGATTGCCGCCAAGTTTTAACACTTCTAAGCTATCTAATTCACCTAACGCCGAGATGTCGTTTATTCGGGCCCCTAATATGTCTAAGTGTGTCAATCCGGTAAAATTACTTAAATGGGACAAATCATTTATTTGGTCACTACTGAATTTAAATTCATCTAAGTTATTTAATTCGCCTAAAGACGACAAGTCATCGGTTTGATTTCCTATCAAGTTCAATTTTTTCAATTCGGGCAAGTCGCTTATTGGAGAAAAATCTTTAATTTGATTTTGCCCCAAATTTAATTCCACTAAATTCGTCAATTTTACCAATGAGAAAATATTGCTGATTTGATTCATTTCTAAGTTTAAATTAATAACATTCAATGGCATTTCAAGATTATCAATAATTGTTACAAGTTGATTATTGGTTATATTGCTATTACTGATATCAACCCCAATATCGTCCCCCTCAATTATTATAATTGTTGGCGGCTTATGTTCACCAGGCATAAGAAAGGGGAAAAATTTGGAAATAAAGGTGTATAAGGCAATTATTGAGGCCAAACAACTTAGTAGTATATTAAACCATTTTATACGCTTTTTCATTTGAATTCTCCTTGTTTGTTTTATTATAATTTCAATAACTGTCAACTCTCAACTGTCAATTGTCAACTGTCAAAACCCAACCCTCTCCAAAATATAATCCTTCACGTCTTCAATTTTAATTCTTGTTTGCTCCATGCTGTCTCGTTCGCGGACGGTTACTTTGCCGTCTTGCTCGCTGTCGAAGTCGTAGGTTATGCAAAATGGCGTGCCTATTTCGTCCTGGCGGCGGTAACGTTTTCCGATTGCCCCCGTCTCATCGTAATCGGTTTCAAAATGTTTTGAAAGCTCAGCGCGTATTTTTTCCGCGCCTTCAGCCAATTTTTTCGACAACGGCAACACCGCCGCTTTGATTGGTGCGATAAACGGGTGAAAACGCAACACGGTGCGGCTTGTGCCGTCCGGCAACTGTTCCTCATCGTATGCATCGGTCAACAGCGCAAGCAATGTCCGCTCAACGCCTAAAGAAGGTTCGATTACGTAAGGAATATACCGCTCGTTTGTTTCGCTGTCGAAATATTCAAGCGACTTTCCGCTTTTTTTCATATGCTGTGAAAGGTCGTAGTCGGTGCGGTCGGCAATCCCCCAAAGCTCGCCCCAACCGTGCGGATAAAGATACTCAAAGTCGGTAGTAGCAACCGAATAAAACGAAAGCTCTTCCTCGCCGTGGTCGCGTGTGCGAATATTTTCTTCAGACAATCCAATATCAAGCAACCATTTTTTGCAAAAATTTTTCCAATAATCAAACCACTCTAAATCCGTACCCGGCTTGCAGAAAAACTCAAGCTCCATCTGCTCAAACTCGCGAACGCGGAAGATGAAGTTGCGCGCCACTATTTCATTTCTGAAACTTTTGCCGATTTGCGCGACACCGAACGGGATTTTCTTGCGGCTTGCGCGTTGAATATTATTAAAGTTGACAAAAATGCCCTGTGCCGTTTCGGGGCGCAGATATATTTCGTTTTTGCTGTCATCGGTCACGCCCTGAAATGTCTTGAACATCAGATTAAATTGTCGGATATCGGTAAAATTCAACTTGCCGCAATCAGGGCAGGCGATTTTATGCTCGGTGATATAATCTTGCAATTGTTGATTGCTCCAGCCGCCGACATTACTGCCATCAAAACCTTCTATTAATTGGTCGGCGCGGTGTCGGGTTTTACATTCACGACAATCCATCAACGGGTCAGAAAATCCACCCAAATGCCCCGAAGCCGCCCAAACTTGCGGGTTCAGCAAAATTCCGCTGTCTAACCCAACGTTATATTTACATTCTTGTATAAACTTTTTGCTCCACGCACTCTTTACGTTGTTCTTAAGCAAAACGCCGAGCGGCCCGTAGTCCCACGTGTTGGCAAGTCCGCCGTAAATTTCGCTCCCTGCGAAAATCAAGCCGCGCCCATTGCAAAGCGCAATCAGCTTTTCCATCGTTTTTTCAGTGTTTTTCATTTTTTGGAATGTCCTTTCAGAAGAAAAATAAGGCGGCAATTTGTCCGCCCATTGATATTATAAACTATATTACAGGATTTGTCAACTTTTTGCTGAAGGTTCTTCGCGCAAAATGCACATGCGTTCAATTATTTGCCCCTTTTCGCGTTCGGAGAAAGCGCGGAAGTTTCGTAAAAACTGTTCTTCTTCTTTGCTCAGTTTAACCCACGATAAGTCTCTGACGGGCGAACTGTCGGCGGTGCGGCAAAGCAGATAGTCGGCATTGGTTTTCAGCGCATCGGCGATTTTTACAATAATGTCTGCCCGCGGCTCGCGCAAGTTTTTTTCATATTTTGACAGAGTTGTCGCAGAAAGCCCTACCTTTTTCGCTAAAGAAGTTTGGCTTATATCGTTTAATTCCCTTAAAAATACAATACGTTCACCTATACCGCTCATCTAAACCACCCCCAAAAAACATTATATCAGACACAGAGGGTGATAAAAAATAAATGTCCAAAATTTAGTTATAAACACTTGACAATGTCCAAATTTATGTGTATAATGTATTTATAAGGTGAAATTTGTCGAGGAAGGAGAATAATTATGCGCGCTAGATGGTTAAATTTTTTTGGAGCACTTTTAACTTTATTGGGGGTTGGGTTGTCTGTAAATGCGGCTAATGGTGGTAGTTCGTCTTGGGTGTATGGCATATTCGCATTTATTTTAATTGCAGCGGGGCTTAATTTCCTTTGTTATGTTTGGACTGTAGGGTGTTTTTTACAAGGTCAGCCCGAAAGAATAATCGGTGGAATCCTTATTATATTCGTTAGTATAGGACTCTTCTCTGTGGGAATCGCGCAAACGATTATTATAGGTTGTGCGTTACTTTACATAGGAATAGGGCATATTATATGCGGCATAAAAGATATTGATATTGACATCGACTGGTGATGAATTAAAGCAAAAAAACAATCTGCGAAATCTTCCAAGAGAATGAATTTTTATATGAGCCTGAAATCACCCCACCCGACACCTGTTTGTGTCGGGTGGGGGTAGGTTTTTACTCTACTATATGTTTAATATCCGTTGAATTTCATTATAGGGCATGCCCTTTGCAGGAGGTTTAACATTTTTAATACCATGCGTGTGTAAACTCAACGGGATAATTTCGTTTTTCCACACGTTCCTTCACCGCTTTTGCTGCCGAAAAAGCATAACGCCCCGAAGTAATTTCATTGCCTAAATCCACGCGCGTTAGTACAATCGCCTCTTCATCGCCTATATTCATGCGGATTTCCCCACACTTGTCTTTTCCGTCCGGGAAATATAGATAAATCACATAGGTCTGTGTGGCTTCTTTAAGTTTAAGTTTAATCAAAATACTCCCTTTCATCACCTAAATCATGCGTATCTATAAAAATATGCAGTTTTATTTTCTCTACATCTTCGGTAGAAAATCCCGCGTTTTCAGCGATTGCCGCAACATCGGATTTGCGTTTGCGGATTTCTTCGTAATATCGCTCGGCATGAGCATCCATGCGCTTAATGTCGTCTCTTGGTATCGCGCCGCTTGCGCCTGTAATATTCATAAATTTTTCACCCTCTGCACTTAGTATAACAGCATTATCAACATCTGTCAATACCGGGGTTGGAATTTCTTAAAATTAAACCTCACTCGACACTTGTTTGTGTCGGGTGGGGGTAGGTTTTTACTCTACTACATGTTTAATATTCGTTGAATTTCATTATAGGGCATGCCGCTTTGCTTGAGTTTTTCTATGATTTCGTTTTCTCTTTTTTGTCTACCTCTTTCCATACCTTTTTGCATACCCTCTTGTCTACCTATTAAAATCCCCTCCTGCCTACCCTCCTCTTTCCCCAATCTCCGACTAACAGAAAGGTTTGTAGTTAGGTCGGCTTCCCATTTGCGCCTTGCCCTGTATTTTGCGATTGCGTGTTCATCTTTACTGATTGTATTTAAAATTTCGGTAGCCATAGCGATTTCCTCCTTTACCCTCATGGTCTCGCTGATTTTAGCTTTAAACTGCGGATTATCCGCGTGAGCAAAGAACATTGTCCAGATTTCGAGCGCGCTCATTTCGCTTATCGGCTTAGCCAAAACGTCGCCGAGTTTCGGAACCTCAATCGAAACAGCGGTTACGGAATCGCTCAGTTTCAAGCCACTTTGGTTGCGCATATTGAACTTATTAATTAAGTCGTTGTTGTCAAACATAACGAAGTTGCAAAAGCTGATTTGATAACTTTTAAGCAATTCGTCGAAGTTCAAGCCCTTTCCCTTTTGCTTCGCGTGTAGGTCACAAAGGCAGTAGACAATCCTATTTTTAAAGATTTCATATTCATTTTGAAGGCTGTCACCTTGCATTTTTGTAGATTGCATTTCAATTTGCCTTTATTATAGCACATTTTAAAAACCATGTCAAATATTTTTAAGAATTCTTGTTCGATATAGACAATCGTAGGGGACGGGCTTGCTCGTCCCGAATTATTTTACACCCCAACAGAAGATTATTTATTTTCCTGTTGACATTTTAAAGCGAGTGTGATAAAATAAGGTATATTGGAATAATAGTTCTTTGCTTTTGAGTGCAGACCCTGTGCAAGGGCGTACCGTGAACCATGTCAGGCGGGGAACCGAGCAGCATTAAGCGGAGCACGCCCTGTGCCGCAGTAAGTCTGCACTCAAAAGCAAAGAAACGTCCGCGCAAGCGGACACAATAATTGTCAATTGTCAATTGTACATTGTCAATTGTAAGGTGGGGTGTTTTATTGTATTTAGCTTTATACCGAAAATATCGGCCGCTTACTTTTGCCGATGTTATTTCTCAGCCCACTATTACTAAAACCCTCACAAATCAAATCATAAATTCTCAAATGGCGCACGCCTATCTCTTCACCGGCTCACGCGGGACGGGGAAGACTACCTGCGCTAAGATTTTGGCGAAGGCGGTGAATTGCGAGAGTCCGGTTAACGGAAACCCTTGTTTGGTTTGCGGAGCTTGCGTTGCGATTGACGAAGGGGTCTCAGACATCGCCGAGATTGATGCGGCGAGCAACAACGGTGTCGGTGACGTTCGGCTTTTGAGAGAAGAACTTAATTACCTCCCCGTCAGCTGTAAATACAGGGTGTACATCATAGACGAGGCGCATATGCTCTCGAGTGGGGCATTTAACGCTTTGCTTAAAACCATCGAAGAGCCGCCGCCCCACGTGATTTTCATATTAGCGACAACCGAAAATCATAAAATCCCGGCGACGATTTTGTCGCGCTGTCAGAGATTTGACTTTCGTCGGATTGACATTCGCGAAAGTGCCGACAGGTTAATTGAAATCGCCCAAAAAGAAGGGGTAATGTTAGAGCCATCGGCGGCATTGCTCATCTCGCGGCTGTCAGAGGGGGGAATGAGAGACGCGCTTTCACTGTTAGACACTGCCCTCTCTAAAAGCCCAAACGTAACAACCGAGTTAGTGCGTGAGAGCGCGGGCATAGTGGGTAGTGCGCATTTGTTTTCAATATCAAAGGCCGCCCACGAGCAAAACTGCACTAAAGCGATTGAAATACTCACCGAGTTGTGGGGGCTTTCAAAAGACCTGACACGACTGATTGATGAGTTGATTTATCATTACAGGAATCTTATGCTGTTGAAAGCAGGTGTTGTTTCTGATGGATTGTTAAGTTGCTTGCCGGAAGAAATACCTGAATATAAAGAGTTGAGCGAACGGCTGACGTTAGACGAAATTATGCGTTGCATGAAAACTTTGGAATCGGGCTTTGAACGCTTAGGGCGTTCAAAAAATGCCAAAATAACAGCAGAGATGACTATTATCAAACTATGTCAACCCGAACAAGTTGACGACAATATTAAGCAGGAATCGACAAGAACTCACAGTCAACTCGGACGGGTTGTCAACTATATCAGCCAAGAATCGCCACCAAACCCCGCTATATCTGGTGGTGGTGGAGCGTACGACAACTTTTTCAAAGAAATCACCTCTACCCCTGTGTCAACAGTGGCAAGCACAATGGGTATGGGGAAGAAACCAACTCAGCGGACGTTAGAGCCTGTGATGCGCTCAAACGTTGAAAGTTTTGAGAGCGTTGAAGAAGAAAAGCCTACACATTACCAACCGGGAAATATTTTAAGTGGGCTTCCCTCTTATTTGCAGGCAATGCTCAGCGATGTTCGCGCTGAAATTGAGGGGGACAACCTTTATCTTTACGGCGGCGAGTTGTCTAAAAGCGTTGTTGAAAATCCCGAAAGCAAAAAGGCAATTGCCGAGACGGCTCAAAAACACACCGGCAGCGCGCTTAACGTAATTTTCAAAGTCGTGGGAGAGGGCTTTGAGTCTGAACCCGAACAACCGGAAATACCGAAAAGCAGAATAGAAATCTTTCTTGATATAGCAAGGGCTCAAGGGGTTAAAGTAAAAGTAAAGTAATATTTGAGAAAAGGAGTTTTTAAAAACATGAAGGCGAGATTACCGAAAGAGTATCAAACGCGTGGGGCGGGCAATATGAACGACATGCTCCGTCAAGCGCAGGTTATGCAGGATAGCATTAAAAAAATTCAGGACGAGCTTAAAGACGTAGAATATACCGTTGAGGCGGCAGGGGGAATGGTAGAGCTTACCATGACCGGTGCGAAAGTGCTTAAAACGATTAAAATATCGCCCGACATAGTGGATAAAGATAACATCGAAGATTTAGAGGACATAATAACAGTCGGGGTTAACGCCGCTATTACAAAGGTTGAACAAGAAGCCGAAAAAGAAATGGAAAAAGCAACAGGCGGCATAAATATCCCCGGATTGGTGTAGTATGGCAGAATACATTCCTTTGCCTTTGGTGCTTGCCGCCGAACAGTTTGCAAAACTCCCCGGGATTGGCATTAAGACCGCTCAACGCCTTGCTTATTGCCTGTTGACCATGTCGGAAAAAGAGGTTGAAACATTTGCAAAAGCACTGTTGGATGCACGCAAATCGGTGAGAACCTGCCCTGTGTGTCAAAATTTCACCGGCGTTCCCGAAGAGGCAGCGCGACATTCCCAAAAAACAACCGAAGAAACTCCAAACGCCGACGAGGTGAGTTTTCCTTGTCGCATTTGCGCTGATTTCAGACGGCAAAAAGAAATCATCTGCGTTGTCGAATCGCCCAAGGATGTTACTGCTTTTGAGCGCGCCGGGGCGTTTTCGGGGGTTTATCATGTTTTGCACGGGGCATTGTCTCCTATGGACGGAATGGGCCCCGAGTCTATTCGTGTGAAAGAGCTTATGGCGCGCCTGTCGGGGGATATAGACGAGGTGATTATGGCAACCGCCCCCACGATTGAAGGCGAGGCTACCGCCGCTTATATCAGCCGAATGCTCAAGCCGATGGGGCTTAAAATAACACGCTTAGCCTACGGCTTGCCTGTCGGCGCGTCGTTAGAGTTTGCCGATGGCGTAACCCTATCGCACGCTTTGGATAATAGAAAAACGATTGATTTATGATTTGAGTGTTGAAAATGAAAGAAACAGAAATAATTTATGGGAGAAACGCGCTTAGTGAAGCGTTAAAGTCCGGTCTCGCGCTTGACACCCTTTATGTCCAAAGTGGCTTAAAAGGGCTTGAGTGGGCGGTGTTTGCGGCGCGAGAAAAGGGCGCGGTAGTTAAAAATGTCAGTTCTCAAAAACTCGACTCGTTAACCGACAACGCACGTCACGGCGGTGTCGCGGCAACTGTTTGCGCTATGCCTTATGCCGAGTTAGATGAGTTGTTAGATTTAGCGGCAGAAAAGTCACAGTCGCCTTTTTTTATAATGGCGGACGAAATAGAAGACCCCCACAATTTAGGCGCGATTATCCGAACCGCCGAAGCGGCGGGGGCGCACGGCGTAATAATCCCTAAGCGAAGAAGTGCGCAATTAAGCGGAACAGTTGCAAATACATCGGCAGGGGCATTGAGTTGGATTAAAGTCTGCCGTGTAACAAATTTGGTTGACACAATAAAAGAGCTGAAAAAGCACAACATATGGATTTACGGGGCAGACATTCAAGGGCAACCATATCGACAAACCGACTTTTCAGGCGGCGTTTGTCTGATTATCGGCTCTGAAGGAAAAGGCTTAGGGCGATTGGTGCGTGAAAACTGTGATATAATCGTCTCAATTGACATGCACGGCAAAATAAATTCACTAAACGCCTCGGTGAGCGCGGGGATTTTGATGTATGAGGTCGTGAGACAAAAATTATGATTAGTAATATCATTGAGTGCGTGTTGATGCACGTGGACATTCCCGTTGTGAAATTATATATTACCGGCAGAAGCTCAGAAATTATAAAAGTCGGTGAACTGTATAACGAAAAGCATTTGCCCATAGGGGTTACCTGTAAAAACGCGCCCGACTTGGAAGATTTAAACGACTGGTGGGAGGGCAGGTCTATTCCCGCAAGTCGTGATAACTTAAAAGAAGCTTTACGATTATTGGGGGTAAAAACCACAGGTGAGTTAGTCAATAAATCATTAGGGTTATCATTATCAGACCATTATTGGATTAAGCCCGTAAACACAGATTTAAGTTGGAGCAATATCAACTTCTATGAAAACGACTTTTCTGAAGATGTGGGCGCGGCATTCTTAGACGGCAAACTGAACAGGGGCGTGAAATTAAATACCCGTGCACCCGACAATACGGCTGACGGAATACAACCTAAGCGATATAAAATAAACGATGGCAAAAGAGTGTTGTATAAAAGGGGCAGAGAGATTTTGTTTCAAGAGCCTTTTAACGAGGTGATTGCATATAAAATAGCTGACCTAATCGGCATTAACCACACCAAGTATGATTTAGTGTGGAGTGGGCAAATTCCTGAAAGTGTGTGCGAAATATTCACAAGCGCGAGAGTAGAATTAGTAAGCATTTATAATATACAAAACACCAAAAAAATAGAAGTCGGCAACAGTTGGTATGAACACACCATCAAAATATTAGAAGATTTAAAAATCAAACATGCGCGTGAAGATATAGAAAAAATGCTCGTGTTAGACTTTATTATCTGCAACAGGGACAGGCACTTTAACAACTTCGGAATATTGAGAAACCCTGTAACGCTTGAGTGGTATGAAATGGCTCCGGTTTATGACAGCGGAAACAGTTTATGGAGTAATCTCTTAAAACCAAACTACTCAACCGACGAAATAACAGCCCAATCTTTCACCAAAAGCCATGCGGAACAAATAAAGTTAGTAAAAGATTTTTCATGGTTAGACATGAATAAGTTAGACGAAATAGAAAACATAATAAGAAAAATAATAATAAAAAACGAATGGTTTCAATCGGGTGAAAGATTAGATTTGCTGTGCGAAGCCGTTAATAAGCGAGTTAGTATACTGAAACAGTTGACAGTGGATAGTGGATAGTGGACAGTGGTGGTGTCGCCGTTGGCGACTTATTGAAATTTCAAATCCGTCCGCGTAAGCGGACACAATAACTGTCAATTGTCAATTGTCAATTGTCAATTGGAAAGTGTGGTGAGAGGCTTGTCTGATAAAAATTTTTCGGTAGATGAAATTTTGGCGGAGTTAGATACAGATGGTTCTGATGATTCTGCTATGGTCACATCGCCATCGTTTACCGATGATATTCTTGAAGCTCTGTTGAATGAGCCCGAAACCCCGTTAAAGAAAGAGCCTTTAAATGAAATTAACGAAACTAATGTTTTCACGGTTGAAAAACCCGTTGCCGTTGCCGTTGAAGTCGACATAGAGCCGCGCGAAAAAGAACCCAAACCCAAAAGAAAACCGCTAATCAAGTTCCCGAGCAAAGAAAACAAAGCCGATAAAGCCCTTTTTAATAAGGCAAAAAAAATGCCGAAGCCGCTCATTGAAGACATAGATGACGTAGTGCGCGCGCCTATAAAAGAAGTTGAAATTACGCCGTATAAAGGGACAGAGGCGCAATTTTCAGTTCACGATGAATCCGCCGACCCACACGAAAGGCGGCGGCGGAAAAACATAGAAGACACCGACAACATAGAAATATTCGATGACCGTTATAAACCCCCGAAGTTCAGCGACACAATGAACATTCCGAGCGACACGCGAGTCATTCCCCCCATAAATCGCGAAAAACAATTGAAATTGTTAGAAGAGCAAACTATTCTCAAAACAGACAAACAACTCGAACACCACGATGATATAATTGACGGAATTAACCCCTATGAAGTCATTAAGAAAGCACGAAAAGAACTCTCGGATATAGACATAGGCGACATGGAGTTCGGCGACCTTTCAGGCGACACCCAGGGGGTTGTCGGCGATGATTTAAAACAGCTTGCCTCAAAAGTGGCAGACAAAAATCAAGCGGAACATATAACCGAAGAGGTTGGAATAAAAACCTATCAGCCCCCCGAAAAAAAGAAAAAAGAAGATTTTTCTGTGACCTCGATTATCGACTCGGTCAGCGATGACACCGCCGCATTGCTCGGTGAGATTAACCATGCAATAAAAGAGCGCGAAGTCATGAAGAAAAACACCCTGCCAATCGGCGACAAACGTGAAATCAAGCCAACCACCCAAACCGTAACAAATGTGTTAACGCCACAGCTCAATGATTTAACTCAAACAGGCGGCTCAATTCCTCTTAACGCCTTAAATATAGATTATCAAAAACAAGTTTTAAAAGACACCACACTTGTGCCGCAGCAAGATATAGCAGATGTTCAAGAAAAAGCTGAAAAACTTGAAACGTTAGGCGAAAAAAGAAAACGCAAAATTAAAAGTTTTATGCTTGAAGACCTTGACGACGATGACGAATATGAAGATGAAGAAGAAGTTGAAGAAGCAGAAGACTTCGATGGATATGATGCCTCAGAGCAGATTTGGGAAGAGCTTCGCGACTCTCATCGCGCCCTTAATTTTAGGTTCTTCGTGCTTTTCATTATCACGGGCTTTTTGGCGGTAGTCACCTTTTGCAACGATTTCGGGATTAATTTAGCCTACCGCGTTTTCGGGTTCGATTTTGTTATTTTAGACCGCCGATTTGAACCGATAGCGCATATTGTTATGCAGTTAGTCGTGGGTTTAATGGGATTGGCGGTGTGTAAAGGTGTTTTGGTTGACGGCATTAAAAAGCTTTTCTTAAAGAGGGGCGACTGTGACGGAATCTGCGCGGCATCATCACTTATGGCGACTGTCGGAACTGCCGTTGCTTTGGCAGACCCGGTGGCGGTTAAGGCAGGTGAAGCTCACATTTATATAGTTGTCGGAATGGGCGCGTTGCTGTTTAACACCATAGGCAAACTTATGATGATTAGACGTGCAAAGCACAATTTCCGATTTGTGGCAGGTGACGGGGCTAAGTATTACGGCGACATAGTGAGTAACAGCGAATTGGCTGACGCGTTCACTAAAGGCGTGGCAGAAGAATTACCCGTGCTTTGCACCATGCGTAAGACTGAATTTTTGTCTGACTTTCTTAAATCAAGCTATTGCAACGACGTGGCGGATGCGACTTCAAAGACACTCACGCCAATCGCGTTTTTGGCATCACTGCTCATCGGATTTATTGCTTTCTTTTTCGGGATTGGCGACTACACCCCCCAAAACAATATCGTATGGTCATCAACCGTCTGTGTCGGGGCTATGTCGGCGTTTTCATCGTTTTCGATTATGCTTGCCGTGAACAATCCATTCAGGCGCGCGCTCAAACAATTAGAGAAAAACGATTCCGTTGTTTTGGGCTATGATTCAGCAATGGCTTTTTCGGCGGTAAACTCGGTGTTGGTAGATGCGCGGTTACTCTTTCCTGCCGGCTGTGTGGCATTTCGCAACATCAAACTTTGCCAAAACAAAACCAGTCTCGCCAGAGTGAGCATAGACGAAGCGATTATAACCGCGGCGAGTTTGGCGATTGAAAGCGGCTCAATTCTTTCAAGCATGTTCTATGATATGGTGGCGGGCAAAAAAGAGCTGTTATATGATGTAGAAGAGCTGATTTATGAAGTTAACATGGGGATTAACGGGTGGATTGGCAGCCGCCGAATACTATTAGGCAACCGAAAACAAATGGAACGTCATTCGGTTGAAATAGGCTCACGCGACAAAGAACGAAAATACACAAAGCAAAACTGCGATGTTGTCTATCTTGCAATCGGCGGTGAAGCTGTTGCCATGTTCTTCATCGAAGTTTTCTCAAACCCCGAAATAAAAAGAAGTATGCAAAAGCTCTATCAAAACAATACATCGGTTGTAGTAAGGTCTTGCGATTCTCTGATTACAGTAGCGAAAATAGCAGACGTATTTGACATTCCCCCCGATAAGACGAAAATATTAAACTTCAACCTGCATGAAAAATTTGAGGAATGCACAAAATACACGTCAAGAGGAAGGGGGGACCTCTCCTGCAACGGCACTTTCACCTCACTCGCCACCGCTTTGATTACCGCGAAAAAGTTGGTTAAAGACATCTCATATTCAATAGCAACCGTAGTCATCGGCTCTTTCCTCGCGCTGATTTTAGGAACACTCTTCATGATGTTCGTAATGCCCGAAATGTTCAGCGCGACCACGATAATAGGTTACAACCTAAGTTGGTTGACAGTGATGTTGATTATACAGACTTTGAGGAAGTATAGGGATGGGTGATATATTATGTCAAGCATATTTTAAATTTTCACAAAACTTTCACATAACCATCACCATCAGCACACATAACGGCTTTACAATTAGATTACTAGTGTAATTATAATTGGAAAAATTGAAAAGAGGTGTATGATATGCATAATGAAAATTATGTTTTCATAAAGGACAATGATGGCAACCAATTAAGGTTTAGACGCACGGACACTTTTTGCCCACGGTTGAAAAGTAGAGTAACATTTAAAGATACTGAAAGCGATGAGGTAGCACAAGACTCAAAAGAACAAAAACATATAAGTTGAGTGTCTGTGTCCAAATTATTTTTGGGGGATTTTTGCCCCCTTAGTTTCGTATGCCCACAGAAAGGAATTATAAATCATGTCAAACCCAAAGGGACATATCTTGAAATTTTATAAAAAAATATCAGCACTTAGCTTTCTCGTTCCTAACAACAAATTTAATTTCACGATTTTCATGAATTTTGATGGAATATGTGTCGAAAACATTTATAAATACGAAGAGTTTTCTGATGTCAAAAAGTTCAAAGAAGACGATGCTTTTCTTCGTGCGCATTGTGAAATTCAAAAACTAAACGTGTATTATTTGAATTCTGAGCACACGAACATTTTCTCTCATGGTGAAGGTTCTGAATTGTCTCCCCTTATTGCTGTCACACTCATTGATAAAGCCTCTTATAATTACATGGAACGAGATGAATTGGTAGAAGAACTGAATAAAATTTCAGAGGAAGAAAACGGAAAAACTGGTTGTGAATATAAGTACGAGCTTTTAGGCACATTTTCTTCCGAAAGCTATGTGTTGGTGTCACGTAGCAACAGTTATGATACCATCTTTAACGTGCTTGAAAATTTGAGGGAAATAGAAGACTTTCCAACAAACACCATATACACGATTGTGGGTTTTGACCCACTATCTAAAAAAATAAGAGATTGGAACGATAATGACTTAGAGTTGTCCATTAGATTGCAATTAAGTTCTGCGGCTAAATTTAAAAACGTCTCTGACAAAATTGGAGACTTTGTCGATGTAAAAAAACAATATTTAACATTTGGAAAATTCGACCTTGGCGTTGTGGGCAAAGCTACTAACACGGAAAGCCTAATAAAACTATATGGAGATAAGGGCTTTCTTGATTTAAAAGATAGCGAAAGTGGGGTTTTATCATCTAACACCAGGTTCTTAAAAAGATTAGAAAAAAATAGCGCACAAAAAAACAAAGTCATTACGAAATACTCGGACATAACTACAAAGAAACCGTGGGATTCTAAATTTTATGGTGACGGTCGTGGTGCAGACAATGAATTGAAAAGATTGATAATTCGGTTGACTCAAGCTCAAAACTCAGTGTTTTCCCAAAAGCAAGCAAAAAAAACGGTCGAAGAAATAAGAGACTTTGCCTTAAAAGCTTTGCAAAATAATGTAGAACCTAAGCCGAATAAAGAAGACATTTTGAGAATTATTAAGCATTTTAATACGCTTTTAGACAATCGTTTTACATATAACTTTAGGGATTTTGAGAGTCCTCAAGCAGATGTGCGTTGCGCCTATTCCAGTTCAAAAATATTGGTGGCATATGAGAATTGCTTAAAAGTTTTCTTGAAAGGGGCAAACTATAGCGTTTATTCAAATTTAACAGTGGCTACATACATGGAAGTGACCGCTCACAAGGCTGCCTTTTATAATAATTTGTATGTTTTTGTAGGCTTTCCGGTTGATTTTATCTACTATCCAAACTACGCTCTACCTCTTTTGGTACATGAAATGGGACATCAGATATTAGAGCATAAGCTAACCAGAATTTATAAAAAAGAATACGACAGTGTTATGTCGAATGTTTTAAACCTATTAGAAGATAAAGAAAGTAATATGGCGTATCCGGAGCAAATTTTTTCTGAATGTATCGCTGACATATTTATGGTTCGTGCTTTGGATATCACAGACTATAAAAACTATTTAGATGTAGTTGTTTGGTATTATTATCAAGTTGATGATTCATTGATTAAAGAAAAAGAATTTTCCGTAGTGAGAATATTGGCAATTAGTATCTTTTTGAATATTAAGAAGTTGATAAAGGGTAAAGAAACTGATTTAAAATCCCATGAATTGTTTGAACTATACAAAAATGACATTAAGAAAGAGATAGAAAGTTATAAATTATATATAGAAAACAAGAAAAATATAGAGGGCAAAGAAGAGCTACTGAAAGAATTACTCGGTTATATGTTAAATTGTTTTGAAATCACAAAAACAAAAGAAGACTCAAACTATCGTGAAATTGCTTCACTGATATACAAGTTTCTTTACGATGTTTGGAAAAAAGATGAAAGTATCTTGACTTTTAATAACGCTGGTATCAAAACTTTACAAAATAAATATACAAGCACTAAACACAATAAATTTGATGGGTTGACTCAGTTCGTAGAATTTTATACGTTTGACACATCTATTGCCTGCGTTGAGTTGAATGATAAAAAATACAGTTTAAGACAGGACGATAAACCAACGGAAATAGAGTTAGATTCTTTTGATATCAAAAAGATTAAAGTATTCACCGTTGAGAAAGAAGCCGAATTGGACGTAAAAGTAGCCTTATATTGTAAGATAGAAAATCGTGTTCCTGTTCCTTGTGATGATTTTGATATAAAAATCACAGTAAAACAAAACGGCAGGGAAGACAACCAAACCACAAAAACTATTAAAATAGTGTTGAATGAAGAAAAGACTGATTAACAGTTTGGTTGAACCTCAAAACCCCACCCTCACCTATTTCCGCAAGACATTCCAACAAAAAACAACCTAATCCCGCACATCGTAGGGGACGGGCTTGTCCGTACCGTAAACCAACCACCACCGCCCAACACAAAAGTGTCGGGCGGTGTTTATTTTGCGGTAAATTCGGGACGACCCTACCCGCCCCCCAAATATTTTTAAAAACACACCACCAAAGGTACTTGAATTATGAGAGGATTTTTGGTATCATTATAAGGATTGTATACACTTGTTTCTAAGAGGGGGTTGAACTATGAAGTTGAAGTCGGAAACTTTTACCTGTTTTCACGAAATAGAACAAATACTTGACAAAACAGAAGAGTTTGGTGAGCTTTGTGGGCTTTGTAATGCCGATAAGGCTAAGTTGCGGTTGTTGGCTGAGGAGATGTTGGGGCTTAATGTTCGCTTGTTTGATGAGTTGGAGTTTGAATTTTCGTTAAAAAACGAAGGCAACCGCTTTACCCTCAAGTTAAGCGTTAACACTGATGTAAGCGCGGAACAAAAGAGCCAAATTCTCTCGCTTGCAACTGACGGCAAAAACGCCGCACATAAAGGAATACTCGGCAAAATCAGCGGCGTGTTTTATGATATGTTGATGATTTCGGGCAACGTAAATCCGAGCATGTCGCAAATGCCCATTACATACGGCGGTGTCGGGAATCTGATGTATTTTTCAATGAACGAATATCGCGAATGGCTTGCCAACGCGCCCACAGAAGAACAATGGGACGGCGTTGAAAAGTCAATCATCGCAAATATAGCCACCGATGTAAAAGTCGGGGTAAAAAACAATAAAGTCGAAATGACAACGCTTGCAGATTTTTCTCTAAAGAAAGGATTCTAACCCTATGCAGACTTTTGTATTTATCTTAGTTCTCTTGACGGCGGTTTTGGTTTCCAACCCGATTAACCGCTTTGTTCCTGTTTTGTCTGTTCCGATTGTTCAGATTATTTTAGGGGCTTTAATCACTTTTATTCCCTTTAGTGAGTTTGGGTTTGAATTTGAGTTTGAGCCCGAATTCTTCTTTGTTTTGTTTATCGCGCCGCTGATTTTTCACGCGGGCATGATGTTTGACAAGCGAACCATGCTTAAAGTTTTGGGGCCTATACTGTCATCGGCGTTTTTGTTAGTGTTTATATCGGTGCTCGCTATTGGGTTTTTATTAAATTTTTTAGCCCCCGTTATTCCGTTGGCGGTAGCCTTTGTCTTAATCGCCGCGCTCAGCCCCACCGATGACGTTGCAGTAGATGCGGTGACAAAGCAAGCGGCAGTCCCTAAAAAAATCATGACTATTTTGTCGGGTGAGTCGGTCATAAATGATGCTTCGGGAATTGTCAGCTTTCAGTTCGCTGTGTTAGTCGTTACGACGGGCGTTTTTTCGCCGCTTCACATGGCTGAGGATTTTATTTTGATTGGTTTGGGTGGAATAGCAATCGGCGTTGCTTTCAGCGGGCTGAAATATATAATCGTGAAATGGCTGCGTAATGTGGGAATTGAAAACGCGACTTTACATATTCTTTTAGGGATTTTAAGCCCGTTTGTTATTTTCATAATCGCGCACAGACTTCATCTAAGCGGAGTGTTGGCAGTGTTCGCCTCGGGGTTAATTCACTCGTTAGTTCAAGACAAATTTAACCCCGACTCGGTAAAATTACATATTGCCGGCGAGAGTGTTTGGAAAGTTCTCTCTTTCTCTCTTGAGGGGATTGTCTTTATCTTGTTGGGGTTACAGTTGCCGGGGATTTTAAAAGACTTAACGGACCACCAAGATATTCATGATGTAAACGATGGCTCAATCATAGTTCTCATTTTATTACTGACTCTCGCTTTCGCTGTTCTTCGTTTTATATGGTGGATTGTCACCGTTCGCCCCGTTAAATATGAAGAGCAAGACATTCCAACCGAACCGAAAATAGGCAGAATTCGCTCAGGGTTGATTTTCAGCCTTTCCGGGGCAAGAGGGACGGTTACTTTAGCCTGTATACTGTCGGTGCCGCTTACGCTTTCTGACGGAAGCCCCTTCCCCGAAAGAGAGTTGCTCATTTTGTTAGCGAGTGGGGTAATAGTCTGCTCTTTGCTGATTACGAACTTTTTATTGCCACTTGTCGCCAAAAAGGAAGAGAAACACTCTCAAGCATATGAGCAGGTTCATGCCGAAATCGTTCAAGGGGTAATTGCGCGGCTCTTATCTGATGCAAACGACAAAAACCACCAAGAAATTTCAGTCATAGTTGACCATTACAGAAAACGTGATATTTTAAGACACGGGCATTATAGCCGCAAAACAAGAAAAGCAGAAGAAAATTTGAGAGGGCAAATTCTTTTGTGGGAAAAAGAAAACACGCTGAACATGCTAAAAAATAAAACCGTTGATGAGAGCGCGGCGCGTTATTTTCTCAAACGCTTAGAAACAATCGAGCTTGCAAAAAAATACGGTTTACTCTATAAAATAGTGTCGTTCTTAAAACAGCGAAAAGCTAAACCGGAGGGTGACATTCCCGAAGAAATAACAAGCAGCATGAAAATAGCCGAGTTGAATTTCAAGGCAATTCGCGAGGGTAACGCGCTGTTTGTTTTAGACAAACTAAAGGCCGCCAAAACCGATGAAAACGGCGATGCCGTTGACAGGTTGCGCGCTTTCTATGAGCTGTCACACAAATTAGCGGAATCAATTCAACAAAGTGCTTATAACGTCTCGCGCGAAACTAAAAAGAGGGGCAACTCTTTAGTCATCGAGGTTGCCGCAAAGGCCTTTAAAATCGAGAGAGGGCTTATTCAAGAAATGCTTGAAGTCGGAAGAATTTCAAGAGAAACCGCCAAAGAAATGCGCTCTAATATTATCGCGATGGAAGCACGTACAATTAACAATTGACAATTGACAATTGACAATTGTGGAGTCGCCGTTGACGACGGATTTAAAATGGGAGGTTTTATGTTAAAAATTATAGCTAAGACTATTTGTGTTCTACTTATTATTGCGTTGGTGGGGTGTGTTAATGTTAGTGAGTCGCCGACGTTGGAGAGTGCTGTTCCTTCGGGGTTTGTGTTGGTTACTGATGTTATTCCAGACGCAATATTGGAAATTCGTTATTATAGCACATATAATTTTGTGGGTGAACGGATTGACGACTACTTGGCCCCTGTCGCAATTTTAAGCGAGCAAGCCGCAAACGCGCTCAAGTCAGTGAATGACGAGCTTCGCGCTCAAGGCTATGCCGTTAAAATATTCGATGCTTATCGACCGCAAGGGGCGGTTGCGCATTTTGTCCGCTGGGCTAATGACTTGAATGACATTACAACCAAAGAATTTTTTTACCCCGACATTGATAAAGACCGCATTATTCCCGACCGCTATATTATGGAACGTTCGGGTCACTCACGCGGCAGCACTGTGGATTTAACCCTCATCGACATGAAAACAGGCAAAGAGCTTGATATGGGGACACCTTTTGACTTTTTCGGGCTTCCCTCTCACCACGACACCGACTTGATAACAAGTGAACAAACAGCCAACCGCTTAATCCTAAAAAACGCAATGGAAAAAGCAGGCTTCTTGCCGTATGACGAAGAATGGTGGCACTATACCCTTGACAACGAGCCGTTCCCTGACACCTATTTTGAGTTCCCTGTGAAAAATTATTAAATTTTTGAAAGGTTTAATGGAAAATGTATATTAAGAAAGCCGCGTTGTGCATTTTTATTTCTCTTATTATTGCACTGTCGGGTTGTGTCGACAGTGGTGTGGGAGGAAGTGAACTCTCTGAGTTTAATGCCGATGACTGGGTAGGTAAAAAATTAGGCTTAGTCACCGGAATGGTCTATGACAAAATTATGGCGGAACATATTCCCGGTTCTGAACCGCTTTTCTATATCAACATGGCAGACGGGATTGAAGCAATGAAAAACGGCAGAATTGACGGCTTTATCGCCAACAGCGTGGCACTTATAAGACAAAGTATTCAAACACCCGATGTAAGGGTGCTTGAACCGTATGTTACCAACGAAAGTTACGGGGCAATTGTCGCAAAAGGCAATGTGCAATTGCGAGAACAACTTAACGAATTTATAACGCTTATTAACTCTAACGGGGTTTTTGAAGAGATGAAAGAACGGTGGATTTTGTCTTCCGAAACGCCGATTATGCCCGACATTCCGGTGGGTAGCGGCGAGGTGTTGAGATATGTAACGGGTGGAACAACAGACGGATTTTCATATTATTCAAACGGCGAAATATCGGGTTTTGATGTCGAGTTCGCGAAAAGATTTGCGGCATTTATTGACAGAAAACTCGAAATATCAGTTACGGAGTTTGCCGGTTTAATCACTGCTATTCAAACGGGGAAATATGACTATGCCGCCAATTCTCTCACCATAACTGAAGAGAGAGCGGAGATGGTTGACTTTACAATCCCCTACTACAACGGCGGCGCGGCGATTGCCGTATACTCTCCTTCATGGCAACAAAGTGTTTTTAATAAAGACGATTTTGAAGGAAAATCGTTCGCCATAATAACCGGCTCAATTTGGGACACTTTGCTTGATGAAAACATTCCCACCGCCGTGCAAGTCCACTTTAACTCTTTTCCCGAGTCAATTATGGCGTTGAAGTTGGGCAAGGTTGATGCGACTTTTATCGTGGCTTCTTTGGCTGAAAAGTACGCCGTTATATATCCCGACTTAATATATCTGAAACCACCCTTTTTTGAAACAGACATAGCGTTTATATTCGGAAAGCATAATCTCGCGCTAAGAGATGATTTTAACAGCTTTATGCGCGAAATACGCGAGAACGGCATGTATGACGAAATAAAAGGACGATGGTTAGGAAGCGGTGCCGACACGCCGGATATGCCCGAATTTGAAAATAAGGGGACTGCCGGAAAACTCGTTTTTGCCACCACAGGTGAGGCTGACCTTTTCACTTTTGTTCAAAACGGAAAGCCGGCAGGCTTTGAAGTCGAGTTGGCATATCGCTTTGCCGAACATATGAATATGGAGCTTGACATTCAACTGATGGAATTTTCGGCAATAATCCCCAATGTTGATTCAAAATCCGATTTCGCCGGCTCAAATATCTCTGTTACAGAAGAACGCGCTAAGACGGTTGCTTTTTCAGAGCCGGTTTATAGAGAAGGGCTGTTAGTCGCCGTCAGAAACGAACAATATCAAAGTTCATCGGGTTTTTGGGAAGGAGTTGCGGCATCGTTTGAGCGCAACCTAATCCTTGAAAACCGTTGGAAGTTAATTGTTGACGGATTGGGTATCAGCATGGTTATAACTATTGCCGGTTTTGCGTTGGCAACGCTCTTAGGCTTCGCTGTCTGCGGCTTAAGAATGAGCAAAAACGCGTTGTTAAGAATGCTCGGAACTTGTTACATAACGGTGTTGAGAGGTACGCCTGTCGTTGTGTTGTTGATGATATCATTCTATGTGATTTTCGCAAAGAGCACGATTGACGCGGTTACAGTTGCTATTATAGCCTTTGGCGCGAACGGCGCGGCGTTTATCGGTGAAATTATCAGAAGCGCGATTTTAACCGTAGACAAAGGTCAAATTGAGGCGGCAAGAAGTATGGGCTTTTCTAAAATCGGGGCGTTCTTCACCGTGATTTTCCCTCAGGCGGTTAGAGTTGCGTTCCCGGTCTATATGTCAGAGTTCATTTCTTTATTTAAAATGACTTCTGTTGTGGGTTATATCGCTATTGTTGACTTGACTAAGGCCGGCGACATTATACGAAGTCGCACATACGATGCCTTCTTCCCGTTGATTGTGGTGGCACTTGGATATTTGATTTCGGCATCGATTATGATTTGGCTGTTTAATTTAATCAACCGAAAAACTGATAAGCGTTCAAAGAGAGGTGCGCGATGATAAAAATTACGAATTTAAATAAGTCCTACGGCGGTGTTGAGGTAATCAAAGACATTACCACCACTATTGAACGCGGAGAAATCATAACTATTATAGGAACGTCCGGTACGGGGAAAAGCACTTTTTTGCGTTGTTTAAACCTATTAGAACAACCAACAAGCGGCGTGATTGAGTTCGATGGCAAAAACCTCACCGACAAGAAAACAAACATCAACGAAATACGCAAACGAATGGGAATGGTTTTTCAAAACTTCAACCTGTTTGCGCATATGAGTGTTATGGAAAATCTTTGTGTGGGGCAGATGAAACTACTCGGGCTTACACGTGAGCAGGCGCGTGAAAACGCCTTGAACCTTCTTTCGATGGTGGGGCTTGCCGAAAAGGCTGATGCTTATCCCGATGAGCTGTCGGGCGGGCAAAAACAACGGGTGGCTATTGCGCGATGTTTATCTATGAAGCCTGATATAATGCTGTTTGACGAGCCAACCTCCGCGCTTGACCCGACTATGGTCGGCGAAGTCACAACAGTGATTAAACGGTTAGCGCAAAACGGAATGACTATGGCTATAGTTACCCACGAGATGGAGTTCGCCAAAAACGTTTCAACACGCGTGATTTATATGGACGAGGGCAGCATATATGAACAAGGGACACCGAAGCAAATATTTGAAGAACCCAAACGAGAAAAGACTCGCGCTTTTATCAGAAAAATCAAGAAATTCCGCTATGAACCAAGCAGTGAGCATTTTGATTTTATCGCGCTTAACAACAGCCTGTTAAACTTTTGTTCGGCAAACGCGCTGACAAAATCAGACTCTAATAAAGCAGGTTTAGTCACAGAAGAGCTGACAGTTAACCTGATTGAGAAACGCGATTTTGAGAGCCTTGAATTCAGCTTCCCCGATAACCAAAAAGAGTTTGAAATTTCGGTGAGCTACGGCGGAGAGCAAAGAGACGTTACAAAACGCGAGGGCATTGAAACCGACATTATTAAAGGCATTGTCAAAGAGACAAAATATAATTTTGACACAACTAACAAACTTATCTTGAAATGGGGAAGCTGAGAAGATGGGGGACAGTGGGAAGTTTATTCGTGGGTTGTATGGCAAGATGGCGTTGTTTTCTACCATCGCGCTTGCCGGCAACTTCTTGGCGCAAATTGCAGGAACGCTGATTGCCGGAAACATTTTGTCGGACACTGCCCTGAGCGTTGTGGGAATAGCCACACCCGTTTATTACGTTTACGGGGCGGCAGGCGCGATGCTCGGCATAGGCTGTGCTACACTGTGCGCCAATCATATCGGGAAGTCAGAGTTTAACGAATGTCGCCGTGTCTTCACATTAACTTATATATTGGTTTTCGTTTTCGCCATTATTCTTACCGCTATTTTTTGGGTGTTCATAGAGCCTATTACAGAGCTTTTAGGGGCAAGCAAAGAAAATTTCGAGAGCGTTAAAGATTATTGCCTTACTATGTCGGCAGGGGGCGTTGGTGTTATGCTCATCTTTCCTGCCTTCGGGATTCTCCGCATAGACGGCAAAAATAAAACCGCCGCAGGAATATTCATCATGTCCGGCGTTATAACCGTCGCGCTGACTTATGTCTTCATTGTTTTTTACGACATGGGGGTGGCAGGTGTCGCCGCCGCAACCTGTATAGGGGGCGCGCTTGCAGGAATAGTGGGCGGCGTTGCGATTTTCGTCAAAAGCAAGAATTTCAAGCTATTAAATCCGGTCTACCCACTCAAATCATCAAAGGGTATAATCATAGCCGGCACACCGGGGGCATTAGAATATTTTTGTTTTTTCGCGTGTATGTTGGCACTTAATAATTTATTATCTGTGCGCTTCGGCGATTCGGCGGTGGCGGCTTATAAAATCACCGAGTCAATCAATTCTTTGTCTTTAATATTTATTTGGGGAATAGCCGGGCCTGTCACCCCTTTGTCCGGCGTTTTTGGGGCAGAGCGTGACACTAAAAGTTTGCGCGATGTTCTTAAACTTTCACTTCGCGCCGGGCTTTGGCTTGTTTTGCCGCTAACTGCACTTTTGTTTGTTTTCGCGCCTGACATCACCGCAATTTTCGGCATGGGGACAAGAGACACGGCTTATGCCGTGAGGGTGTTCTCGTTGAGTATACCGCTTTCTCTTTTAACCCAGTTGTTAATATATCTTTATATGGGTGAAAAGCGCGTGTTTTTAGCCAACGTTCTTATGGCGGCACGCATGGCACTGTGGGTAATCGTGGCGGCTCTTCCGCTATCTGCTATTGGCTATGATGCGTTTTGGTGGTGTTTTGTCGCGGCGGAACTTCTGACAATTTTAACCGCGTTAACTCTCTCATTTATTTCTCGAAAGGGCAACAAAAACCTTATACCCGTCCTCTTAACCGACATATCCGCCGAACGTGACGGGCGATATATTTCACTCTCTACCAAATCTGACGGCGTGGGAAATGCCGCCGCAACCGTTGCGGACTTTTGTGAGCAAAACGAGCTCTCACCTAAGACAAGCATGTCGGTTTCTTTGGCGGTTGAAGAAATGTTGGTGGTGATTTTTGAAAAGAGCAAGCCCGAAAGCTTAAACGTCAGGGTCTTAATCGTTGAAGACACCGACATCATTGTTTTGCGTGTGCGTGACAACGGAAAGTTGTTTAACTCAATCGACTACGCGCTTAAAGCAAGTGCCGATGAAGCACTTGACGTTATGGGAGTGAAAATGATTTTAAAGTTAGCCGTCAGCGTAGACTATCGAAATACATTCGGGGTAAACAACACTACGATTATTATTAAAAAATAAATCGAAAGGCATGGTCTGAAAAAAATGAAAACGTCTATACAAAAGAAAATAGCAAGCGCGTTTGTGGTGGTGAGTGTGTTGGCTCTCGTTGCGAGCGGCGTGCTGTCTATGCTTCAATTGCGTGAAATACGAGATATAGCAGAGGAAGCACTGATTGATTTGTCGCGCACTGACTTAAAGGATTTGGCGACTGAAAAGGGTTCGTCAATCAACTCGCGGCTTCAATTATATGCTGATAAATTGAGCATAATGGCAATTTATTCCGCAGACTTATATGTCAACCCCGACGATTATTTAAAAAAACCGGTTCCCTTTTATCTTGACATGCCGCCGGGTGAACCCGGGTTGCACTACTTCCCCGAGCCGTGGGCAGAGCCTTCTTTGCTTGAAGAAGAAACCATGCTCTTAGCCAACTCCGCTAAGATTTTCGCGGTTGTAATGGAAAGATTCCCGGAAATAACAACGATTTGCATTTCAACCGACACAGGGCAAAACTTGCAGTTCGACTCTGCCGCGGCGCAAAAACAAGACGTTATTGAACAAGGCTTTTCTTCTCATACCCGCGAGTGGTATATAAGAGCGAAAGAGAAAAAAGAAATGCCTACGGTTATTATATCCGACACCTATCGTGATGCCGCAGGGCGTGGGCTTACAATCACTATGAGCAAGGCGATTATGGCAAACGGTGAGTTCAAGGGCGTTTTGGCGTTTGATATTCTCATAGATGATTTAGATAAACGTTTGCGCAGTGAAGTGGTGGGAACAGGCGGGCGCATTGAACTCATCGGTGTCGACAAGGTTATTTCAAGTCAAGGCTTGACTACTGAAAACGAACATGAACTTCCTGAATATTGGGAGGCCGTCAGCACCTCTGTTACAGGCACGGCAATTTCGGGGGACTATTATATAGCCTGGAGCCGCATTGGTCTCACCGGTTGGAAGGTTGTTCTTTTAGTCCCCGAAAGCGAAATAACCGCCCCTGTAGAACGCGCAGACAAGGAAATATATGAATCGCTTTTAGAAATCGGCATGCTTTTAATTGCAATCGTATTGCTGACTGTTTATGTGGCGTTTTTATCCGCACGAAGGATTGCCGCGCCGCTGTTAGCTTTAGCAAAAGATGCTGAAAAAATCGGTAAAGGCGATGACATTGAGCTATCGGCGAAAACAGGTGACGAAATAGAAGTTTTGGCAGGCACAATCAATGAAATGCTTATAAACATCAAAACCATAACCGGTGAAAAAGAAAGAATAGGGGCAGAATTAAATGTCGCCACAAATATTCAAGCCAGCATGTTACCGCATATATTCCCTCCGTTCCCTGAAAGAACTGACGTTGATTTGTTCGGCACTATGGAACCGGCAAAAGAAGTCGGCGGCGACTTCTATGATTTCTTCCTTATTGACGACAACACCCTTGCGGTGATTATGGCTGACGTTTCGGGCAAGGGCGTTCCTGCCGCGCTGTTCATGGTAATTGGAAAGACGTTAATCAAGAATAACGCTCAAATGGGAAAAAGCCCCAAAGAAGTGTTTGAGACAGTCAATAATATCCTTTGTGAAAATAACGATGCCGATTTATTTATCACCTGTTTTATGGGTTATCTCGACTTAAAGACAGGGGAGTTCACCAGTGTTAACGCAGGGCATAATCCGCCCCTTATCGGAACTAATGGCAAATTTAATTATTATAAAACCAAAATCGGCTTTGTTTTGGCAGGAATGGAGGGTACGCGTTACACACAAGAGACGGTTAAGTTAAAACCCGGAGATTCTCTCTTCCTCTATACAGACGGTGTCACCGAAGCCGATAACCATGCGAAAGAACTTTATGGTGAGAAGCGATTGAACGACATTTTAAACTCCTGCACAAGCGAAGAGGTGAAAGAAACCTGCCTTTATGTTCGACACGATGTTGAAAAATTTGTCGCAGGCGCGGAACAAGCAGATGATATTTCTATGCTTGTGTTAAAATATTTAGGGCAGGAGGGCACACAGAGTTGAGCCTTATAGATTATTTGACAAAACAGGCGAAAGAACGCCCTGAACAAGCGGCACTTGTGTGCGGCAACGAAAGTCTCACATATCGTGCTCTTGATGAACTTTCGACACGCGCCGCCTACGGCTTGACAAAAATCGGCGTGCAAAAGGGTGAGTGTATCGGGATAAGCACAGACCACGATATTCAAACGATTTTAGCGGTATTCTCTGTCATTAAAGCGGGTGGAATGTTTGTCCCACTAAGCCCGTCTTTGCCTTATGCGAGAAAGACTTTTATCAAAAACAACGCACAAATAAAAGTGGACTTTGGTGTAAACGCCGACGTTTTTAAGCTCAGCGAGACAAGGCATGAAATACATTTGCTTAAACCAAAAGGCGATGAGCCGTTAGCTGTTATGTACACATCGGGCAGCACCGGTGAACCTAAAGGCGTTATATTACTACACAAGAATCCGCTTGCCGCACCAAGACATTACAACAAAATCATGAAAATAAATGCTGCTGACAATGTCGCTAACTATGTGAGTTTGTCCTTCATCGTGGCACTCAATGATATTGCATATGCACTTGAGGCAGGGGCAACCTTGCATATTATTCGCGACGACATTCGGCTTGACGTTCGCGCTGTTGCCGACTATTTTAACAAAAATAATATAGTTTCCGCTCTTATGCCGGTGTCGTTCGGGCGTTGGCTTGCTGACGAGACGAAGCTTGAAACCTTGAAATCGTTGGGGCTGTGTGGTGAGCGATTTAAAGCCCCGAAGCCTGAAAATCGTGAGGGCTATGAAGTTTTCAATATATACGGCACCACCGAAATTTGCGGAGCGCAATTTGCAGGGCGAGAAGCCGTCATGCCGATGGGCGACATAAAGGCTGAACTTGATAAAAATATTCTAACCGTGTCGGGGGATTGTGTCGCTTATGGTTATATCGGCGGCGCGAACTTTAACGGAAGTTACAGCACGGGCGATTTAGCGGAACAAACGCGCGATGGTTTTCTAATCAAAGGGCGAGAAGATTTTCAGATTAAATTGCGTGCTTATCGCATTGAACCAAACGATATTGACATGAAGATTTTAACCGTAAACGGCGTGAACGAGAGTGTCACCGTCAAGTCAAACGAGCGGCTTGTGAATTTTTTCAGCGGAACCGCTCTAATAGATGACATAAAGGCAAAATTAACTGAGCAATTGCCGAAATATATGCTTCCGAGTGAGTTTATAAGGCTTGAGAGCCTTCCGAAAACGCTGACGGGAAAAATTAACAGAGCCGCACTACCGTCTTGCGAATCGTCATCGGAGTCCTTAATTAACACCCTGCACACACAAACAGAAAAACGCTTAGCGACTATTTGGGTAGACATTTTGGGAATGTCTTTGAGCAGTATCAGCGCGCACGATGACTTTGAGTCGTGTGGCGGCGACAGTTTGCGTTTGGTTATATTGTCGATTGAAATTGAAAAGCAATTCGGCATAACAATAACCCCGTGGGAATGTCTCAAAGCAAAGACAATCCGCAAACAGGCAAAGCTTATCGAAGCATTAACAAGCAGTGTGCCGACAACCACCGTTGGCAACCCACGTGTGTGTGTCCTCAATCAAGGCTTTCAGGACAGCGCGAAAGACACGCCGTTGTGGTTTGTTCACACGGCTAACAGCGGGCCCGAGGTTTATCGGAAATTCGCAAAAACTTTGCCGCAAAACCGCCCTTTCTTTGTATTTGAAAATCATAATATGTTGTTTGGAAATTCTCATTTTGAGGGTATTCGCGAACTTGCTTCAAGGTATATAAACGAGCTTCCCAAAGCGGACTTTTATCATTTAGGCGGCTGGAGTTTCGGGGGCGTTATCGCGTTTGAAATGGGGTTGCAGTTACAGCGGCGCGGCGTTATAAGCCGACTGTTTTTAATCGACCCGCTCATCGGAGAAACAGCTTTAGCCACCCCCAACAAAACAGACTATCGAGCATATTTAGAGTCAGACCCTCTATTTGAAAGGTTCAGAGCAATGGGCTTGATTGACAAACTCGAACGAAACAACGCTTTCGTCCTCAACGAAATAGCAAACTACCGCCCGTCAGAAACATATCACGGAGAAGCAGTTCTGTTCAGAATGACGTTAGACAACCAAGACAGGAGTTCCACCAAAACCAAAGCCCCCGACAACGGCTTCGGGAACTTCACAAAGAATTTGAAAATAATAAACATAAACCAAACCCACGACAACGCGATGATAGATGATGAGTCGTTGGGTGTTATTTGTGAAGAGTTGTAAAAATCTGACTGTGGCAGGAGCTGTCTCCAAGAAAAAAACAATCCACAAATACTAAAACCACCAGTATTTTTTCACTGATGGTTATAGTAAGGAGATTTTACTGCGCTTATCAGGGCTCTACTTAAACAATATAAAGACTGCGCTATTGCATCGAGCCAAAATTCTTAATAATAACAGTATAGGGGAGGAAACCGCTACTGTCAAGGTAGCCAAGCCCCCACTCTATGGTGAAGACGTAAAGATGGTGAGCAAAATAAGCCAGAAACAGAAAATCCTCACCCCTACCGAAAGAGATGAAATTGCGGCTAAATACCAGTCCGGCCTAAACATGGCGGAAATAGCCAGACTATATGGTTGCCACTATACTACCATAGGTAGGATTTTACGGAAGAAGGGGGTGGAGATTAGGGTATAATAAACTATGAACCACAAACTAGAAAAGCATAACTTGAAGGCGGCGATTGTAACCGCTATGGATGGCGATGAAAAAGTTGCCAACCATGTTATGGGGCAGTATTATGTTGGTGACGTACTTATCAAAGCGAGTAACATGGAAGGGATGCTCGATTTCATTATAACTGGCTATTATATTGGTGCAGGAAAGAAAAGGGAAGAATTCCAGCAGGATTTACTCTCTTCTGACACGCTCAAGATTAGTCTATACGATAAGATTAGAATTGTTAGCAATATTGCTAAAAAACTCGGTTGTCCTAAAATAGAGGGCATTGATAAATACGTGGAATTGCGAAATATATTCGCCCATTCTGATGTTTTACCTACCAAAGAAGGAGACAGCTACCTTGTTGGTAGGCTTGCCCCAAAAGGCAATACAGTTTGCCAATTACACAAAGATTTTATGACTAGGCACGCCCAGCTGTGGAATAGCACCTTGCTACCGATAGCTACCAATATATGGAAAATCCGCAGAAAAACGCCTTCAGGCTGGGAAATCGTTCCGCCTTATAAAAAAGTATAGTAACCCTAGTAAGCTCTGCGATCTTGTAGTTCGCTGTGCTGCTAGGGTAGATTTACAAAAATACTCAAAACCAGTTGAAATATATTGCCAGTTATGATATAATAACATATTATGCAGAATAATCCATATTCCGATAAACTGCATTCTTATCATCTTGGGTAATACCGAGATAGCGTTGGGTGATTGCCAGCGAACTATGGTTGTAAATATCCATTATGATCGTTGGATATGTCCCGTTTTTCCAAGCGTGGTAGCCGAAGGTCTTACGCAGCGAATGACTGGACACCCTCGATTCAAACGCCAGTGCTTCAGCGGCGGCACGAATTATACGGTAAGCCTGAACACGACTGGTTGCTTTACCGGTTCGCTTGTTTTCTATCAGGAAAGCACCTGGTCTGGCGGCACCGAGAAAGAGTTTCAGCGCGACAACAATAGACCTCTTCGGAAACTACCCATAAAATAATTCAAAATTAATAATACCGCAAATTAAATTCATGCGAAGGCTGTGTCTTTTTCTGCGGTTGCGATATTTATTCGCCATAATTTTAAATACTTTAATTTTAGCATTAACATTCTCGACTAAGATTCTCTCTTGCGAAATACGTTTGTTATCAGCCTTTTCGCTTCTCGTCAATTTACCATTCTTGGGTTTTTTCTTAGGAGTTTCGCTGTTTTTATGAAACTCCAAAATTCCTTGAAAACCACTGTCGCCTTGAAACTTAATCCTTTCCAAAATTGCTGCACCGATTTCATCTTTATACATCTTGAAATCGTGCGTTGAGCCCATTGCTTGATAGGTGGCGATAATCGCCCC